>DATGFU010000563.1:0-14415 GCA_035308865.1 Allostellaceae bacterium
TGATCTGATTGACGAGGCGGATGACCGGCGCCTCGCTGGCAAGATCCTTCAGCCGCTCGACATCCTCCGAGGCGCCGTCGCCGGCGGCCTCGGCCGCGGCTGCCAAGCTACTCTCGCCGTGGCCGTAGAGCCGCTCCCACGCAGCGTCGATATCCGTGGCACATGCGACCCGGATCGACACCGGCCGCCCCGCCGCAAAGGCAACCGCGGTCGCATTCTCCTCGTCGGTGGGATCGGCCATGGCAACGACGACGCCGTCCGATCGCTCGACCAGCGGCATCAATCGCTCGGTCTTCAGGAAGGCCGGGGCGATCCGCCCGTCGAGCACCGGCTCGCTGGGGAAGTCCGACGTCGCCGCCAGCGGCATCCCCAGCGCCTCCGCCAGGAATTCGGCCAGCTCCCGTTCCGTGATCAGCCCGAGCCGGGTCAGAACGGCGTCAAGCTTCTCCCCCGACTCTGCCGCCAGCCGCCCGGCCCGCTCCAGCGTCGCTGGAGGAAGGCGACCGGATCGGGAGAGAACATCGCCCAGAGCGGACGGCCGGTCCGACATCGTCGGCGTGCGCAGATCGTATGAAATCAGCCTTGCCCCCAGGCGAAGCGCGCCCGCCCGAATGACGGGCGGAACCGTCGGAGTCATTCTGTGATGCTCGCCGTCACTGGCGCAAGCGGGATCATGCAGGTACGGAGGAACCGAATGAACGAAGACACCTGCTGAGTCCAAAGCGGGCTTATCCGCTTCGTCGCGGACGAGTCCGACGCCCCCCATTGCGAACTCGTGCCCTTGCTCGGCTCGCCGATGGCGGCACCGCCCCGGGGACTGGCCAAGATTTCCAACGACGAGGCCCGGCCCTCGGCAGTACCGTGCCGCGAAACCGGCTCTCAGGTTGAAAGCCGCATTTCATCCTAAGAGCTCGACGGTCATAACTTACGGCGCAAATGGCTCCGATCGAACAGACCCTGCGACCGCGCCGGAAGAGGCCTCGTGTGGAAAGAAACGCCGCGCTCCATTACGATCCGTGACGTCGGAGCGACTTCACATCCGCGAGCGTCGATCGGAGTTGGGGCAGAGGAAAATCAGGATCGTCCGATCCGTCCGTGCACAGACGCGCCATCAGGGCCAACTTGGCCTCGACGCCGGCGAGGCTGGTCGCCCGGGCGCAGAACACGGTGTGCAAAGCAATGGCCTCTTCATCCCAGGCCGCGTTCTCCAGGCGCTTCGCCCCCTCAAGCCCCAGCCGATGGGCCTCCGCGTTCCAGCGGGCCTGGTGAGCAGCGGCGTCTGCTCCGGTCGATGGATCTACGACGCGGCTGATAGGTCCTTCGGCAGGCACCGGCGGCGGAAACCCGATCGTCCGCGCCAGCTGCGTCTCGATTGCCTGCCAGCGATGGCAAAGTGAGGTCGCCCGCGCGTGCCGGCGCTGCCATTCCCGCCATAGCGGTACCACCGGGTCGGTTAGTGACTCCGGCGGCTTCTCCGGCACGGGCGCGAGCGGCGCTGCGGCCACGCCCACCAGCAGGCTGCGCCGGCTGACGGCGGACGGAGTCGTAGTATGATCGGCATCAGCCATGAGCCTGGCTCCTACCTTGAGCTAGGGGCGTGGTCAGGGTGCGTCGGATGTTGGCACCATCCGGCGCGCCCGCCTTGGACGAGAACCAACTCCCGTCCTTCGAGAAGAGAGTCAAGTTGAATTCCGACCGGCATTTCGGGTGTCGAAAGTCTTGCCGCTGATTCCGTTTATGTACTCCGCTGGGGCACGTTCGCGGCGCAGCAACCGTTGCACCTCTGGCGCATCGGCGATACCGCGGCGCGCAAACGAAAAGCGGCTTCTCAGGAACCGGAAAAAAGCAACGCGGTCTGCGTGGCGCGCGAAGCCGCGTCTGTCTTTTCGGGTGAGCGAGATCCAACTGGAGCAGGAGCCGGTAGTTAAAAGCACCATGGCTGAGCGCGCGATACACGATCTCGGGCAACTGATGACGGACGTCGAAAAGGCGATGCTCAAAAGGCTCCGGGCGCGCGGACTCGCAGTCGCTTCCAAAGGGTCCGCCTCAGGTCCGCCGCGCTGAGAACATGCCGGTGGAATCGGTCGAGCCGCCGCCGGCATCGCGCCCGGCGAATCGGGAACTATACGAGTCTCGACGCAGAGAGGTTTCGATGACGAGTGGAGCGGGCGGCTACGCCCCCATGATCCAGCTCCTGCACGAGATCGGAAGATCATGGGATGCCGGGGCGACCACAGCGGCCTTGGCGATGTCGCCAAGCTCGAACAGCTTGCGCCGTCCATGAAGGCGGCGACGGCGCCGCGGAACCGGCCGGGCACGCGCCAACACCATCGGCAGAGTTACCGCGCCTCGTGCGGCGGCATGTAGTCTTCGTAGAACCGGCGAACATGTGGGTAGAGCGCCTTCGCCAATCGGCGTCGCTCGACCTCGTCGTCCGCGAGCGCGCGGCCGAGCTGCTCGTGCAGCGTCTCCAGTGCCGCGTCGTGATCGACCCGGGTGAAGATGCCGTCCCGATAAATCACCTCGCCATCACACATCACCAGCCGTACCCCCGCTGGTTTGGCGCGCTGCACGACCGCGTTGAGCAGCGGTGTCCCGGCATCGAGATAGGGGTAGGCGATCTGCTGCCAGTCGACCAGCGACAGGTCGGCGGCACGGCCGGGCTCGAGCGTGCCGATCCGATCGCCGTAGGACGTGGTGCGTGCGCCGCCGGTCGTCGCCATGCGGAACACCTGGGCGATCGACGGCACGTCTACCGAGTCCATGCCGGGTACACAGTGGGCGCGCAGCACCAGCCGCATTTCCTGCAGCATGTCGCGGTCGTCATTGATCCCTGCCTCGTCGATGCCGATCGCCGTGTTGATCCCGCGCGCCTCGAACCGGTTGAGCGGCGCCAGGCCGCTGCGCAGGCGGAAATTGGACGAGCAATTATGGCAGATGCAGGTCCCTGTCTCGGCGACCCGATCGATGTCGCGTTCGGTCAGCCAGACACCGTGGCCGAGCGTCAGTTTCGGGCTGAGCATGTCGAACCGGTCGAGATAGTCGAGCGCGGTGCCGCCGCCGCGCCGCCGGGCATATTCCTTCTGGTATTGCGATTCGACGAGGTGCATGTGCAGCGGCACGTCGTATTCGCGCGACGTTTCGGCCAGCGTCGCGAGCGCGCGGTCGGAGCACCAGTGGAGATTGGCTGGAGAAAGCTGGATGCGGGTGCGGCGGCGATGGTTGTGCCGGGCGAACTGGCTCCGGAACAGCGCCATATGGTCTTCGAGCGAGAAGCGCGCGCGGGCGAACCAGGCCTCGGCCGGGCCCCTCAGCTCGGCCGGCAGCGACGCAACGAACGCCTCGTCGGCCTGATAGACGAGACGGTTCTGGTCGCGCAGGGAGAAGCAGTAGGACACGCGCATCCCGACATCGTCGTAGGCGCGCAGCATCTCCTCGCACCTCGCCTCGACCTCGGCCAGCGTCCCCGGGACGAAGCCGTGGATCTGCTGCACCGTGGTGACGCCCGAGCCGATCATCTCGAACGCCGAATAGAGCGTGTCGAGATAGAGGTCGATGTTGCGGGCGACCATCCTCGTCACGAACCACAACTCGAGCGGCATGTCGGGCGAGCCGAGCTGGACTGGGGTCAGGCCCACGTGGTGATGCGCATTGACGAAGCCCGGCAGCATGATCTCGCGACCCGAGCCATGCACCGGGACGGTCGGGAAGCGGCGGGCGAGATCGTCGTAGGTTCCGGTCTCGACGATAGTGCCCTCTTCCTGCAGGAGGGCGCCGTCAGTCACCTCTTCCCAGCGCTCGCGGTCGAGCGTGCGGACGACCATCGAGCGCGAACGGACGATCGAGGTGGCCATCGGATGTCCGCTAGGCTGCGCTGGTTAGGCCTTCCTGCTCCGCGAAGGCCCGGTCGACCTCGTCGCGGAGCAGGTCAGTCAATGCCAGTCGCAGCTTTTCCGACTCGGGCGAGAACAGATCGCGCGGCCGCGGCACGTCGATCGGGACGATCTCCTTGATCCGCCCTGGCCGGGCGGTGAACACCACCACCCGGTCGGCCAACGCTACCGCCTCGTCGATGTGGTGGGTGACGAACAGGATCGAAGCACCGCTGTCGCGCCAAACATCCAGCAGGAAGCCCTGCATCTTGGCGCGCGTCTGCACGTCCAGCGCGGCGAACGGCTCGTCCATCAGCAGGACCTTGGGCCGCATGGCGAGGGCGCGGGCGACTGCCACGCGTTGGCGCATGCCGCCGGAGAGTTCGAACGGCCGCTTGTCCATCGCTGCCGCCAGGCCCACACGCTGCAGCGCTCGATGCGCCACCGCCTTCTGCTCTGCCGGCGGTGTCCCCTTGATCCTGAGGCCGAAGCTGACGTTTTGCCAGATCGTCAGCCATGGGAAGAGCGAGGTCTCCTGGAAGATCAGGCTGCGCTCGGGCGACGGGTCCGTGACCGGCTCGCCGAAGGCGGTGAGCGAACCCGAGGTCGCCCGTTCGAGCCCGGCGATGAGGTAAAGCAGCGTGCTCTTGCCGCAGCCCGAAGGACCGAGCAGCATGACGAACTCGCCGGCGGCGATATCGAGATCGATCGCCTTCAGCGCCTCGTGCGCGTTTTCCGTGCCCGCCGCCCAGATCTTGCCCACCGACCGGCAACGCACCGCCGGAGCGCTAGAGTCCATGGAGAAGCCCTTTCGGGTCCGGGACCCAGTAAAGCAGCCGCTTTTGCACCAGCCGCAGCGCCCCGTCGCAGAGGAAGCCGAGCAGGCCGATCACCGCGATCGTGAAGAACACGAGCGACGGGTTGAAGGTGTTGCGCGCGAGCATGATCACCTGACCGAGCCCGTAGCCGACGCCGGTCGCCTCGGCGACAAGCACCACCATCCAGGCGCCGAACAGGTTCATCCGCAGCACCATCAGTAGCCCCGGCAGGATCGCTGGAATGATCACCAGCATGTATAGCTGCCGCTTGGTCGCGCCCATGGTTCGCGCGACGTGGATGAAGTTGCGGTTGACGGTGTCGATCTGCGCGATGGTCGACAGCACCATGATGAAGAACAGCGCGATGAACACCATGAAGATGGCGGGGCCGTTGCCGATGCCGAACAGGAAGATGGCAAGCGGCAGCCAAGCCATCGGCGAGACCGGCGCCAGCAGCGTCACGGTCGGCAGGGTGAGCTTCTCGATCAACCAGTAGTAGCGTATGGCCACCCCCAGCACGAGCGCCATCACCGAGGCGAGCGCCAGTCCGATGAAGACCCGCATCGCCGACGACGCGATCGTGATCGCCACCGCCTCGAACGGCGTCGGCCCGGCGGACGCGTTCACCCCGATCGCCCAGCGCTGTGCGGTATTGAAGAATTTCGCCTGCTGGGCGAAGTCGCCAATGAAGATGTGCGGTGGCGGCAGCAGCCGCGGATCGGCGATGCCGACATACCAGCACAACTCCCAGATCCCGACGAACAGCCCGACCGAGACCAGCGACCAGCCGAGCCGGATCACGCCCTCGACCAGCGGTGTCCGGGGCGGCCTTTCGTTCGGCGCCGCGACGGCGGTCTCCACGGCGCGAGCATTGCTCGAAATGGTCATGCCGATTTGTATTTGAGGCTCGAATAGAGCGCCGGATTCTCGGCGATCACCGCCTCGAGAAGCGTCCAGACCATGGCGTCCGGCGCCGGTTGGCGCTTAATGTAGCCCATCTCGACCAGCGACCTGCTGCGCTCGAGGATGAAGCGCTCCTGGTTGCGGTTGTCGACGACGCTCGGCTGCGAGGACATGGCCATGCGCGCGTTCTCGATGCTGGTCTTGTAATAGGGTCCGACGAGCTTGTTCAGCGCCGCCTCCGGATCCTTTTCGGCCATCGCCTGGGCCCGCATCATCGCACGGAGCATTCCTTTGACCGCATGGGGGTTCTTGTCGATGACCTCGGTCCTCGCCGCGAACACGCAGTCGGTGTAGCCGGGACCGTATATGTCGGTCCCGTCGGTCAGCTTGATCGAGCCCGGGACTTCGTTGAGGAGGGTGGTGCCGTAGGGCTCGATTGCACCAAACATGTCGATGGCGCCGGCCTTGAACGCTTCCACCGCCTCCGGCATCGAGCCCATGTAGCGGACGGTGATGTCCTTGAAATTGACGCCGTGGGTCTTCAGCCAGTCGTACGGCAGCACCTCGAGCGTATCCAGCTGGAATGTGCCGAGCGTCCTGCCCTTGAGCTTGGCTGGCGTGTCGAGCCCGGGGCCGGCCAGCAGTAGGCAGCCCTGGATGCCGCCGCCGCCGACGATCTTGACTGGGGCGCCCTGGTCGTAGAGCGCCATGTAGCTGGTATAGGGCAGGACGCCGAGATCGACCTGCCCCTCGCCCAGGAACGCTACCTGATCGGAAAAGCCCGGCGTCTCGACGAGCTCGAGGTCGAGCCCTTCCTCGGCCGCCAGATGCAGCGCATGCGCATAGAAGAAATTGAGATTGCAGAACCCGGCGCCGTGCGTCGCCTTGATCGGCGGGTCGGCCGCACGGGTGAAGCCGACCGGCACCGCGACCGCGAGTGTCGCGCCGGCGGCCCGTTCGATGAAGCGCCGCCGCGAGAAGTCGACGCCGCGGAAATCGGGTGCGACCCAGCGGCCGTGTCTATCGCACATCCCCACCTTCTCCGCCCCGAGCTTCCGCCATCGGTCCTGGCGAGGCAAGACTCGCGTCGAGACCGCGCGGCGATGCCGCGAGACCGGGCAGCCGGACCGTCCGCGTGCGCATCGCGAAATGGCTGTTGCCGCCGCGGAACGGCGGGAACATCGCATAGTCCTCTCTCAGCTCGGTCATCACCGGCGAGTCGTGCGACGCGTCTAGCGCCTCGGCCGAGTCGAAAACGACCTTGTTGGCCTGCATGACGTTCATGCGGCGCCAGGGCAGGTCGTCAACCCAGTCGATCCGCATGCTGATCTCGAGCTCGCGAATGCCGGGCTGCCTGGCCATGATCGGCGCGTGGATCACGAGATAATAAGCAAGCCAGATCCGCTCGTCCTCGGCCGGCCCGGGATAGGTGACGAGGTTGCAAACAGGTAGCTCGCCCACCGGCGTGCGGAACACCGGGTCGGGTACGGCGAAGTGGCGCGCAAGCATTGCCTGATGCCGGATCTCTGTCCGTGCGAGGCTGGGTACGTGTTCCGGCAGGCCGCCCATGGCGCCGCCCCGCCCGCACGCCGCCTCCAGTGCGTTGATATCGGCGAAATAGATCTGCAGCGCCAGAGCGGGCGTCGGATCCGCGTTGACGTAGGTCGCACTGCTCGCCGCGGCGACCGGCAGGTGGATGAGCGCGTGGACGACGCCGGGCATCCGCGTGAGCGCATCGTCCAGCGCGTCGATCTCGGACCGGTTCGCTACAGCATCGCTGGCGAACGTGATCAGGTACATCAGGCTCATGGCGGAAATCCGGCCGTCAATCCACGACCGTCCCGCCGAGGCGGCTCTTCATCAGCGGCTGGATGCGGGTGCCGAACTGCTCGATGCCGAGCAAGAAGTCGTCGAACGCCATCATGATGCCGGCGACGCCAGGGATCTCGGCCATCTCGTCGAGCAGCCGCGCCACCGTCGCGTAGGAGCCGCAGAGCGTCTGAAGCGCCGTCGGGATGCGCTGCTCGACCGAGCCGCCAATGAGCCGCGCAGTGGAGTTGGCAGAGGCCCTGGTGTCCTTGGCGCTCTGGCTGCCCATCCAGGCCATCGCCTCCAAATCGGCGCCCTCCTTGTAATGCTCCCATTTCCTCATCGCAGCCTCGTCGGTCTCGTCGGCGATGATCAACAGCAGCACAAGGCCGCCGATCTCGCGTCCCTTCGCTATCGCCGCCTCGCGCAGCTGGGTCACCGCCGGAACGATGGCGCGCGGCTGGTTGAGCCCGTCGCCGACGCCGGCCGAGGTGAAGGCGAGATCGCAATAAGCGGCGACGAACTTCATGCCGCGCGCGCTGGCGCCGGCCGAGACGATCGGGATATGCCCGCTCGGCGCCGGCAGCAGCCGGCAATCGTCCATCTGGAAGTGCTTCCCCTTGAAGTTCGAGACCCCGTCGGACCACAGCTCCTTCATGATCTGCACGTATTCGCTGGCAAAGTCGTAGCGGTAGCCAAAATAGGCATCGCCCGGCCATACGCCCATCTGTTCGTACTCGGCCTTTTGCCAGCCGGTGACGATGTTGATCCCGAAACGTCCCGGGGCGATCGAGTCGATCGTCACGGCCATGCGCGCCGTCACGGGGGGCGGCATGGTCAGAACCGCGATCGACGCGAACAGCGCGATCCGCGACGTCACCGCCGCGAGCCCGGCCATCAGGGTGAAGGATTCAAGATTGTAGTCCCAGTACTGTGTCGGTCCGCCATAGCCGCGGAATTTGATCATCGAGAGCACGAAGTCGAGCCCATAATACTCAGCCCGCTGCACCACCTGTCGATTAAGCTCGAAAGTTGGCAGGTACTGGGGCGAGGTGGCAGACAGGATCCAGCCATTGTTGCCCACAGGGATGAAGACGCCGAGCTTGACCATCGATGCCTCGCCTGCTCCCCCTCGCTTGCTCCGGTGCCCGCGTTCGGCCGATCGTTGTGATGCCGGCCGGTCGGTGACGGCGCGCCGCTGCCGGCGCCGTCCGCGCAAGACACGTTACTATAATGGTGCCCTGTTGACCGGCTGCCAATCAAGCATCGTCCGGTCGATGATGAGAAAATCTCAGCGATGAGAAAATCTCAGCCGTATGTTGCCCAAAATAATTTGATACGACCGCAGTAGCGATACTACTGAAGATCGGTCGAGCACGTCACGACGCGAGGCAATATGCCGATTTCTCGCGACCGCGTTGTGTTGTCGAGTAGAATTGGGGGCAATCCTACTTAAGCGGGTAACAACGAATGCGGAAGAAAGTCGCCTTCATCGGGACCGGCGGGACGATCTCATCCGTCGGCCGGGGGCCGCTAGAGATTACCGACTATGCCGGCGCCATGGCCAAGGCGCCGGAAACCTACATGCTCCATGCGGAGGGCGTCCTCGCAGCCGTCCCGGCGGTGCAGGAGGTGGCCGAGGTGATCCCGGTCGCTTTCCGCAACATGGCGAGCCCGGCGATCTACTTCGACGAATGGAAGGAGATCGCGGCGCTGTGCCAGCGCACGGTTGAGGACATCCCGGACCTTGCCGGCATCGTCATCGGGCACGGTACGGCGACGCTCGAGGAAACCGCCTATTTCCTCAGCCTGACCTTGAAGGTTGCGATCCCAGTCGTGATCGTCGGATCGCAGCGGGCGCTCAACAGCCTGTCCAGCGACGCGCCGCTCAACCTGGTGAGCGCGATCCGGGTCGCGGCCAGCCCGGAGTCGCGCGGCCGCGGCGTGCTGGTCCTGCTCAACGACGAGATCCAGGCGGCACGCGAGGTGACCAAGACCTCGACCTTCCGGTTGCAGGCGTTCCGGTCGCAGGAGTACGGCATCCTCGGCTGCGTCGACGGCGATGCGGTCCGCTACTACCGCCGGACCGAGCGACGCCACGCGCCCGACACCGAGTTCGACGTGAGCGGGCTGGCAGCGCTGCCGCGGGTCGACATCTGCTTCAGCTATGCCGGCGCCGACGGTGCTGCGGTCCGGGGGTTCGTCGCGGCCGGCGCCAGGGGCATCGTCTCTGCCGGCTTTGCACCTGGCTCGCTCGCCCCCGGCGAGGCCGAGGCGTTGGTGGCCGCCGCTGCCGCAGGCGTCGTGGTCGTTCAGTCGACCCGCGCCGGCTCCGGCGCCGCGCTCGACAGCGTCCAGTCGCGCGAGCGCGGCTTCCTCACCGCCGACAACCTCAATCCGCAGAAGGCCCGGCTGCTCTTGGCGCTGGCGCTTTCGGCCACGAGCGACCCTACGGAAATCGCGCGGGTCTTCCGCGACTACTGACCACTCGAGCCGCGACGCGACGAACGAGAAGGATACCTATGAAGGCGCCGACCGTGCTTCCCCCGAAACCGAACGCGCTCGACGAGCTGTTCGGCGGCATCGCAAAGCCGATCATCGGCGTGGTCCATCTGAAGCCGCTGCCGGGCGCGCCGCGCTACCAGGGCATGCCGGTGCGGGAAATCTGCGGTACCGCGGCCGAGGATGCGCGCATGCTGGCCGCGGGTGGCGTCGACGGCATCCTGGTCGAGAACGCAAGCGACCTGCCGTTTTCCCGCCCCGAGGATATCGGGCCCGAGACGGTCGCGGGGCTTACCGCCGCCCTCATCGCAGTCCGCGACACGGTCACGGTTCCAACCGGCATTACCTGTGTCGCAAACGGCGTGATCCCGGCGCTCGCGGTCGCCAAGGCGACCGGCGCGGGGTGGGTGCGCGCGAATCAGTGGGTCAACGCCTACGTCGCGAACGAGGGCCTGATCGACGGGCCGGCGCCGCGCGCCATGCGCTACCGGGCGATGATCGGCGCCACCGACGTGCGCATTCTCGCCGACGTACACGTCAAGTTCGGCGCGCATGCGATCACCGCCGATCGCACCGTGACCGAGCAGGCGACCGATACCGAATGGTTCGACGCCGACGTGCTGATCGCGTCCGGCACACGCACCGGCTCGCCCACACAGGTCACCGAGATCGAGCAGGTCCGCGCCGGGACCAACCTGCCGGTGCTCATCGGCTCCGGCCTCGACGCCGACCAAGTGCCGCGCCTGTTGGCGGTAGCTGACGGCGCGATCGTCGGCTCGTGGCTGAAGGTCGACGGGCATTGGTGGAATCCGGTCTGCCCGCGCCGCGTCGCAAGCCTGATGAACGCCGTGCGTCAGCTGCGGGCCGCCAACTGAGGCAGTTCCGCCGCATGCCTTCCCGTCACTCACCACCGAATGGGGCCGCATCTCTACAGATCCACTCAGCGGGAGAATAGTCGTGGTAAGAAATCTTCTTAAAAATCAGCCGCTTCTTGGGGTCCTCGCTGTCAGTTGCTCGGTCATCCCCGGGCTTGCCAAAGCCGATGACCAGACCGCCCAGGCGACCGGCATGGGCGAGAAGCTCGAGACCGTCATTGTGACCGCAAATAAGCGGACAGAGGACGTCAAGGACGTGCCGACCAGCATCTCGGTGCTTAGCGGTAACCAGCTCGAGGATCAGCATGTCGTCAGCTATGACGACCTCTCGCGCGCGGTGCCCGGCGTGTCGTTCTCGACCTTCAACGGTCTCGGCGCCGAGAACATCAACATCCGCTCGATCAGCTCGGCGGTCGGCTCGGCCACGGTCGGGCTCTATTTCGACGAGACCCCGATCACGCTGAACAACACGTCGGGCACCACCCAGCCGGTGATCTTCGATCTCGACCGGATCGAGGTGCTCCGCGGCCCGCAGGGCACGCTCTACGGCGCCAGCTCGGAAGGCGGCACGATCCGGTTCATCACCAAGCAGCCCGACCTCAACCAGATGACCATCGACGTCGGCAGCGAGTTCTCCGGCACTGTGCATGGCGGGCTCAATTACGACGAGCGCGGAGTGTTCAACTACCCGATCATCCCAGGCGTGCTGGCGATCCGCGGCGGCGCCGAGTACGGCGACCAGAGCGGCTGGATCGATCAGTACAACCACGCGACCGGCACCCTGCTGGCGACGAACCCGCTGGTTGCCGACCTGACGCCGACGACGCTGGCGAAGTCAGGGGTCAACGACGTGCGCAGCGAGGTGTTCAAGCTGGCGGCGACCTATCATCCCTCCGGCGACCTGACGATCACACCGTCGTTCTACTACCAGCGCCAGAAGCAAAGCGACGGGCCGGAGTTCTTCCTCAACGAGGGGCTGTTCGAGGAAACCCGCGGCACGGCAGAATATGCCCGCGACACGACGATCATCCCCTCGCTGAAGGTCGAGCAGGGCCTGGGCTTCGCCGACCTGACCTCGATCACCAGCTACTTTTGGCGGCAGTTCAACCATAACGGCGACGGCACCTATTACGATTCCGACGCGGTCGTGCCGTTCTTCATCGATCCCGCGACCAACGTATTCACGCCGCAGCAGATCGCCAACGCCAATCTCCGCCTGGCGACGCTGCCGTCGATCGAGCTGGAGAAGGAGACCAACGCCGTGGTCTCGGAAGAGATCCGGCTGACCTCCCGGCCGCAATCGGAGACCGGCCTGCCGTTCCGCTGGGTCGCCGGCATCTTCTATTCGAACGATACCGACCGGCTGAACCATCTCGAGCAGGCGCCTGGCTGGGACAGCATCTTCGAATCCATATTCGGCTTCAACCCAAACGACCCGCTTACGCCCTCCGGCGGGATGAACCCGATCACCGTTCCCGGCAGCCCGACGGCGTGGAATGGCGACAAGATGGACGTCTACATCTCTAAGCGCGGCATCGCCCAGTACGCCTCGTTTGGCCAGGTGGATTTCGACATCATGTCGGACCTGCATGCGAGCGTCGGCGTGCGCTACCAGTACACACCGCAGACCTACTCGGTGTTCGAGGGCGCTTGGTGGAACGCCGGCGTGCCGCCACATTCGAGCTCGACCGTCGCCGACTACGCGCTGACGCCCAAATTCACCGTCACCTACGATCTTTCACAGGACGCCAACATCTACGCGCAGATCGCCAAGGGCTATCGCAACGGCGGCAACAACGTGCCGGTGCCGGCCAGCGTGTGCGGCGCCTACTATCACCTGCTCGGCATCACCGCTGAGCCGGAGGCGTTCAGCGCCGACAAGCTGTGGAGCTATGAGCTCGGCAGCAAGGGCCTGGTGCTCGACGGCGACCTGTCGTTCGACGCCGATGTCTATTACATCCAGTGGTCCAACGTGCAGCAGCAGATCCAGATCCCGGTCTGCTTCTATGAGTTCGTGACCAATGTCGGCGCCTCGGATGCGGAGGGCGGCGAGCTGCAGGCCCGCTACCGCATCCGCCAGGTGCCGGGCCTTACACTGAACGCGACGGCGAACGTGCAGCACGCGGTGGTGACCAGCACGATCAATCCGGCCGCCGCCGCGGTCGGCGAGAAGCTGCTGTTCTCGCCCGACTGGACAGCAACGTTCGGCGTCGACTATGGCCGCAACATCACCGACGACCTCGTCGGCTTCATTCGCGCCGATTACGAGTGGGTCGGCCGCTCGCATGGCGACTTCCAGCGCGGGGCGCCGGACTATACCGACAAGCAATACGACCAGCTCAACGCCTCGATCGGCGTGAATTCCGGACCGTTCGAGGTCTCGGTGTTCGCCAAGAACCTGACCAACAACAATGCGATCATCAAGCATCCGGTCATCGACGGTGTGGACGAGGCCTACACGCTGACGCCGCTGACGGTCGGGCTCAGCCTGATGGCCCATTTCGCGCCGGCGACGGAGAGCGAAGCGGCGCCGCCGCTGCCGGCTCCGCCGGCCGCGGCATCACCGCCGCCGGCCGCCCCGGCGCCGGAGGCCAAGCGGTCGTTCCAGGTGTTCTTCGACTTCGACAAGTCGAACATCACCGATGCGGCCGCCAAGGTCATTCAGGCGGCCGCCGATGCGGTGAAGCAGGGCAACGTGGTGCGGATCACGGTGACCGGCCATACCGATACGGTCGGCACCGCGTCCTACAACCAGGGCCTCAGCGAACGGCGGGCGACTGCGGTCAAGGGCGCGCTGGTAGCGGACGGTGTGGCCGCGGGCGAAATCGCGACGGTCGGCGTCGGCAAGGCCGGGCTCCTCGTCCCGACCGCCGACGGCGTGCGCGAGCCGCAGAATCGCCGCGCCGAGATCGTGCTGCAATAGGGTTCGTGCAACCGGCCGGCCCTCCCGGGGCCGGCCGCCCAGGAGGGTGGAGACGATGCGCAAGGCAATCGAAGGGCCGGCCAAGCCCAGATTCTGCTTCTCTCACGCGATCGTCGCGAACGGCTTCGTGTTCGTCACCGGGCAGGGCCCGATGGACAACGCCACCGGCGCCTCGCCGGACAATTTCGAGGCCCAGGTCCGCCAGACGCTGGGCAACCTCAAGACCGTGCTCGGCATGGCCGGCGCCGAAATGAAGGACGTGGTCAAGGTGACCGTCTACCTCACAGACTTGACCCGCTTCGCGGCGTACGACGGGATCTATCGCGAGTTCTTCCCCACGGAGCCGCCCGCTCGCACGACGATCGGCTGCCAGCTTCCCGGCATCCTGGTCGAGATGGACTGCATCGCGGTCTTGCCGGACTGACGGCATCGGGGCGTCCCCGCCCCATCGTAATATTCGGGCACGGCCCGTACAAATGTTGGGCGGTGCCGCGGTAGCGGGTCGAGCTTTCCGCCATCGACCGCAACGGTCGCTTGGCGACCCGTCGCTCGGCGCCGTGGCCGATCCCGCCCGGGCGGATTGTCCGCCGCAATAATATTATTCAGAATCAAATTGTTATATAGCGCGGTCCCAGCTCCACGACAGCCACTTGGCCGTGCCGCTGCGCCAGCGGCAAGTCTCGACACCGGCCGGGATATGTGGCATAGGACTT
>DATGFU010000564.1:0-16196 GCA_035308865.1 Allostellaceae bacterium
ATATCGAAATCGTCAAACGCTCCGATCAGGCCCACCGCTTCGTCGTCCTACCCAAACGCTGGATCGTCGAGCGAACCTTCGCTTGGCTCGGCCGATGCCGAAGGCTCGCCAAGGATTGGGAGTGCCTCAATCGAAAGGCGATCGCCTTCCTCAAGCTCGCCTCAATCCGCCTCATGCTCCGAAAACTATGCAACCCATGATAATGTTCCCGGACAGACTCTAAGAGATCTCCGTGCTTAAGCCCGGTATGCTTCGCAATGCGGACCATCATGCGCGGACCGATCTCCTCACCTTCGTGGAACGCAAAGACGAAGTCGGGCCATCCTGTTCGTGTCAAGACGCGATGGGAGCCCCGCTCCCGTTTGATGGTCCAGCCAAGGCGAAGCAGCGCACGGAGTACGCGCGACGCCTTGGCGGAGGGCCATTGAGTCATGCGGCCGAAAAAAGCAGATCCAGTTCCGGTACGGTTTCGCCGTGCTCGATCCGGTCGGCCAAGACTCGAAGCGCCAGGGCCTCTGCCTTGGCTACCGCGAGCTCCCGGGTCGCCCCATAGGTCATCACGCCCGGAAGAATGGCGATTTCCGCCAGCCACCGACCATCGTCCTCGCGCTCGGTCTCCACGATCAGCACCGGCAAAGCCCTTTCCAAAATACTATGCCTGACAGCCTCTATACCATACGACCAGCACTCCGCTCGCGATGCCCGCGAACGGACGAACTATCCTACCGTTGTTCATCCCGCCGCCAGCGCCTGCCTTAGATCCTCGATAAGATCCGCCGCCGTCTCGAGCCCGACCGACAGCCGCACCACCTCCGGACCGGCGCCGGCGGCGGTCTGCTGCTCCTCGGTGAGCTGGCGGTGCGTCGTCGAGGCCGGGTGGATGATCAGCGAGCGGGTGTCGCCGACATTGGCGAGGTGGGAGAACAATTCGACCCGCTCGACCAGCCGCACGCCGGCTTCGTAGCCGCCTCTGAGGCCGAAGGTGAAGACGGGACCGACACCCTTCGGCAGGTACTTCGCGGCCAGCGCCTGGAAGGGGCTGCCCGGCAGCCCGGCATGGGAGACCCAGGACACCGCCTCGTGGCCGGCGAGAAATTTCGCAACTGCCTGGGCGTTGGCGACGTGCCGCTCCATCCGCAGCGGCAGCGTCTCGATGCCGGTGATGGTCAGGAAGGCGTTGAGCGGCGCCATGGTCGGGCCGAGATCGCGGAGGCCCACCGCGTGGCCGTGCACGGTCATGGCGAGGTCGCCGAAGGTCTCGTGGAAGCGCAGCCCGTGATAGGCCGGTTCGGGCTCAGTGAGCGTCGCGTATTTCGGGCTCTTCGACCAGTCGAAGCGGCCGGAATCGACGACCGCGCCGCCCATCGAGTTGCCGTGGCCGCCGAGGAACTTGGTGGTCGAGTGGACGACCATGTGGGCGCCCCACTCGATCGGCCGGCAGAGATAGGGCGAGGCCATCGTGTTGTCGACGATGAACAGGATCCCGGCCTCGTCGGCGATGCGGGCGATCGCCTCCAGATCGGCGATCTCGCCGCCCGGATTGGCGACGCTCTCGACGAAGATGGCACGGGTCTCGGGCGTCAGCGCGCGGCGGAAATTGTCGGGATCGCGCATATCGACGAACCCGGCGCTCCAGCCGAACTTTGCGAAGGTGCGCCCGAACTGGGTCAGCGATCCGCCATAGAGGCGGTTGGAGGCGAGGAACGAGGCGCCCGGCTCCATGAAGGTGAAGAAGGCAAGGAGCTGCGCCGCATGGCCCGAGGCGACGCAGATGGCGCCGCGGCCGCCTTCGAGATTGGCGATCCGCTCCTCCAGCACTGCCACGGTCGGATTGGTCAGGCGCGAGTAGATGTAGCCGTAGGTCTGCAGGTTGAAGAGCGAGGCCGCGTGGTCGACATCGTCGAACACGTAGGCGGTGGTCTGGTAGATCGGGGTCGAGCGCGCGCCGGTCGCCGGGTCGGGCGTGGCGCCGGCGTGGATGGCGCGGGTCTCGAAGCCGAAGGGCCGGTTCGCCATGTCGGATCGTGCGCCTCAGATTGCCCGGCGCCGGCGCGCCGAGATGACGCCGGTATTGACGCCGCTCCAGCCCAGCTCGCCCACCAGCCGCGAGTATTCGATCTTGGGACAGCGGTCCATCACGACCTTGAGCCCGGCCGCTTCGGCGCGCGCCGCCGCTTCGTCGCTGCGCACGCCGATCTGCATCCAGACGATCTTGGCGCCAATCCGGATCGCATCCTCGACGATCTCGGGCGCGTGGACGGAGGCACGGAAGACGTCGACCATGTCCACCGGATCGGGAATGTCGGCGAGCCTCGCGTAGCAGCGCTCGCCCAGGATCGTCTCGCCGGCCGCGGTGGGGTTGACCGGGATGACGCGGAACCCCTTTGTCTGCAGGTACTTCATGACGAAATAGCTGGGCCGGTTCCAATGCGGGCTGGCGCCGACCATCGCGATGGTGTGGACGCTGCGCAGGATGCCGCGCAGATAGGCGTCGTCGTAGCTGTCATGATTCATTTGGACGCCGTCGGCGCGATCTCGATGCGGTTCTTGCCCAGCTTCTTCGCAGCGTAGAGCGCCTTGTCCGCCCGGTCGATCAGTTCCTCCAGCGTCTCATCGCCGCCGGTCCACGGCGCGATGCCGAGGCTGACGGTGACCATGAGCTCGTTCCCGTCGACCGAAATCGGCTGCTTCGCGAGCGATTGACGCAGGCGCTCGCAGGCCGACAGCGCCGCGTCCGCGCCGGTTTCCGGCATCAGGAGGATGAACTCCTCGCCGCCGTAGCGCGCGAGCGTGTCGATGCGGCGGCACTCGTCGCGGAACCGGCCGGCCGTGGTTCGCAGCACGCTGTCGCCGGTCAGGTGGCCCCAGCGATCGTTGATCCGCTTGAAGTCGTCGAGATCGGCCAGGCCGATCGAAAGCGGGTGCCCGAGACGGCGACAGCGATCCAGCTCCTGCCCCGCCAGCTCCATGAAGCGGCGGCGATTGACGACGCCGGTGAGCCCGTCCGTCGTCGCCAGCGCCTCCAGCCGCTCGTTGGCCGCGACCAGTTCGGCGGTGCGCTGGTCGACCAGGACCTGCAGCTCCGCCCGCCGCCGCCGCAGCGAGGCAGTGCGCGCCTGGAAGAGCAGAGAGATCACCAGTACTCCCGCGACCCCGAGCGCTGCCTTGAACCACAGGGTCTCGTACAGCGAGGCCCCGACATGCACCGGCAGCGGCGCGAGCGGCTCGACCCAGGCGGCCTCACGGTCGGCCACGCGGACATGCAGCCGGTACTTGCCCGGGGGCAGGTTGGTGTAGGTGGCGACGCGCTGTGGGGCGTCGACCCAGGTGGAATCGAAGCCCTCAAGCCAGTAGGCGTAGCGCTCGCGATCCGGCGCCGCCAGGTCGAGCCCAGCGAATTCCAGCTGGAAGCCGCGGTCTTCCGTGGGCAGAGCAATCGCTTCAGGGCCGCCCGGTCGGTTGAAGGGGCCTGCCGGGACCGAACGGTGTCCGATGCGCGCGTCCGTAATCACCAGCGGCGGCGGGGCAAGCGACTTGCCGGCCAGCTGGTCGGGGCGGACCACGGTCAACCCGCCCGAGCCGCCGAAGACCAACTCTTCCTGCGGCGTCACCGCGGCCGATTGCTGCCAGTATGTCAGGATGT
The DNA here is from genome assembly GCA_035308865.1 of Allostellaceae bacterium. Classification (GTDB taxonomy): domain Bacteria; phylum Pseudomonadota; class Alphaproteobacteria; order ATCC43930; family CGMCC-115725; genus DATGFU01. The sequence continues at coordinate 3,644 of DATGFU010000564.1, forward strand.
GGACGCCTTCGGCGGCCAGCATCGGCGTCACCGTGAAGGTCGCCGGGTCGATGACGGCGATGCGGTTGTCGGTCGTCGCCCAGATCCGGCCTTCGGCATCGAGCAGGATGGCGTCGACGAGCGAGTCCGGCAGGCCTTCGCGGGTGCCGACGTGGCGGAACTGTGCTCTGCCGGTGCCGTCGTCGGATTCCAGCACGTCGATGCCGCCGCCGGCGGAGCCGACCCAGAGGCGCCCGCCGCGGTCGAGAGCCAAGGTCATGATCACGCTGTTCGAGAGCGACATCCGGTCCGCCGGATCCGGCAGGAAGCGTTCGACGCTGCCGGTCTCGGGGTCCAGCCGGTTGAGACCATGCTCGGTGCCGACCCACAGCCGGCCGTCAGAACCGGGCAGGATCACGAGAATCCGTCCGTCGGTCAGGCCGGACGTGCCATCGGGGTCGGCGGGATAGACTCGCACCTCCTTGAGCCCGATCCGGTAGCGCAGGAGCCCGTCCTGGGTCCCGATCCAGACCTCGTCGCGAAGCGCCAGCAGCGAGCGGATGCGCGGGGTCGGACGCAGCGCCTCCAGCTTCACCAGCGTCACCGAGCGTCCCAGGGGATCGGCGTGGTAGAGCCCGTGGTCGGTACCGATCCAGGCGGAGCCGTCGGCCGCTACCGACAGCGCGTTGGTGCTGCCGCCGGGGAGCGATTTCTCGGGATTTGCCGGGTCGGGCCGGATGGCGGCGACCCGGTGCGACGCGGGGTCGAGCACCTCGACTCCCTGGTCGCCGAGCCCGAGCCACACGAGGCCGCTCTTGGCGGCCGCGAGCGACACGACCTGCGGGTCCGAGATGCCGTCCTTCTGGCCGGGACCGCCAAACACGGTCGTCACTGCCGCGGTCGAGGGGTCGTATCGGTCCAGCCCGTTCTGCGTGCCGACCCAGACGAGACCGGAACGATCGCGCAGCAGCGCAGTCACATGGTCATCGACGATACTCGCCGGAATCAGCGGATTATGCTGCAGCAGGCGCTTGCGGCCGCTCGGAACATCCAATGCGGAGATCCCGGCACCGTCGGTCCCGAACCACACCCCGCCAGGACCGATCGCGGTGATGCTTTCGACCTCGGCCCCGTGCAGCCCGCCTGGCGGATCGGGCACGGCGCTCGCCTGTCGGTTCGCCGGGTCGACGGAGACCACGCCGTTGCGGAAGGTCCCGACCCAGACATGACCGTTCTCGTCCTCGAAGAGCGAGCTGATGGAGTCGGCCAGCGCTTTGGCGACGGCGGGATCGCCCGAGGGAAGGGCGGTGAAGCCGCTGCCGTCGGGCGTCAGCCGGGCCAGCCCGCCGGCCGTGCCGACCCAGAGCGTTCCGGAGCGGTCATGGAGCAGCGACCAGACTTGGTCGTGCGGCAGGCTCGCGGGGTCGGCGCCGTTGTGGCGGAAGGCGCGGACGGTGCCGGTCGCCGGGTCGAGCCGGTTGAGGCCGGCCCAGGTCCCGATCCAGAGTCCGCCCGCCCCGTCGTCGGCGATGGCCGTGATCTCGGGGCTGCTGAGCCCGCGCGCGCCGGTCGGGACGCGGACGAAACGATCCGTCTGGTCGTCGTAGCGGGCAAGACCACCCGATTGCGTGCCGACCCAGAGCCGCCCGGACTGGTCGACATGCAGCGACAGCACGAAATTGTCAGGCAGCGACTGGTCGGAATCGATGTCGCGCTTGTAGGTGCGGAAGCGATAGCCGTCGTAGCGCGCCAGCCCGCCTTCGGTGCCGATCCACAGGAAGCCGCTGCGGTCCTGCGCCAGCGCCGTGATGTAATCGTGCACGAGGCCATTGCTGCGGCCGAAATGATCGAAGGCGATCTCGGCAAGACCGTCCCAGCGAACTGTCGCGGGTACGGGATCGGCCCGGGAAACGGTGCCCATGCCGAGCGCAAAAGACACGGCTGCGGCGGCCACCACCGTCCAGCCAGATCGCATGCCGTTCCCCCAACCCATTGAGGGAAATCCTTAGTATGCGCGACGATCCGACGCAACCGGCACGAGGCTCGGAACCGCCGGAAATCCGCCTATTTGTGGGGAGGTGCGGCTCCGGTGCGGCCCTTGTAGATGGCGAGCTGCTGGGCGTAATCCGCCGCCAGCGCCTGGGCCTGGTCGATCGCCGCGTTGCCGAGGGTCCGCCAGGCGAGCTTCAGCTCGAGCCGCGTGTCCGGCGGGGCCGACTTGACCTCCGCTTCGAGGCAAACCTGGTAATCTTGGAGGCTGTTCACGAATTTTTGGATCGAGTCCCGGGCGGCGTGCATCTCGCTGTCGCTGGCCGTGGCGCCGTCCGGCACCACCGGCGCCGGCTCCGGTAGGATGCATTCCGCGCGTGCCTGTCCCGACAAGACCAACACCGCCACGCCACTCGAAACCAGCCAGCCTGCCCGCACCCCGTGCGCTCCCGCTATTCGTCTGCGGGCCTGTTTCGCCGTGCCGGCAGCGCGCGTCAAGCCGGATCGAAGGCCCGCTTCGGACCCGGGCTGCACGCCATGCAGATCATGTCTCGGTCCCGAGAGGAATCACATTAAAGTCCAATATCTTATCGGTATCCTACTATAATACCTCATTATAACATGCTTCAGTTACGGCGCAATTCCTGTTGACACCGCGTGCGACGCGGCCTATCTCGACCGCCCTCGTGCCGCCCCGGCGGCGCCCGCCTCGGCAGAGAGCCATATCGGATGAAGACCTACACCGCCAAACCCTCGGAGATCGAGAAGCGCTGGACGCTGATCGATGCCGACGGGCTCGTCCTCGGGCGGCTCGCCTCGATCATCGCCAACCGGCTGCGCGGCAAGCACAAGCCCACCTTCACCCCGCACATGGACGACGGCGACTACGTGGTCGTGATCAACGCCGAGAAGGTCCACCTGACCGGCGACAAGCGCGCGCAGAGCGTCTTCTACTGGCACACCGGCTATCCGGGCGGCATCAAGGGCCGCTCCAAGGGCGCCATCCTCGAGGGCAAGCATCCCGAGCGGGTGATCGAGAAGGCGGTCGAGCGGATGGTCCCGCGCGGGCCGCTGGGCCGCAAGATCATGGGCAATCTCAAGGTCTATGCCGGCCCCACCCATCCTCACGAGGCGCAGCAGCCGCAGCCGCTCGACGTGGCCGCGATGAACCCCAAGAACAAGCGAGTGGCCTGACATGTCGGATCTTCAGTCGCTCGGCACGCTCAAGAGCGTGCTGGCCTCGGCCCGCCGCCCGGCAACCCCGGTCGCAGAGCCCGAGGCACAGCCCCAGGGGCCGAAGCTCGACGCGCAGGGCCGCGCCTACGCCACCGGCAAGCGCAAGGACGCGGTCGCCCGCGTCTGGATCAAGCGCGGCTCCGGCAAGCTCACGATCAACGGCAAGGATGCCCAGGCGTATTTCGCGCGGCCGGTGCTGCGGATGCTGCTGGCCCAGCCCTTCGTCGTGGCCGATCGGGTCGGCCAGTTCGATGTGGTCTGCACGGTGGCGGGCGGCGGGCTCTCCGGCCAGGCCGGCGCGGTGCGCCACGGCATCTCCAAGGCGCTGACCAATTTCGAGCCGGGCCTGCGCCCGACCCTGAAGGCCCAAGGCTTCCTCACCCGCGACAGCCGCGTGGTCGAGCGCAAGAAATACGGCCGCGCCAAGGCCCGCCGCAGCTTCCAGTTCTCGAAGCGGTAACGTGTCGTCCCCTCCGCCGCCTAAGGTGGAGGGGCATGAATCCTGCGTCGCGATGCAGGCGTCGCGGGCGGTTGTGCCACTTCCCTTGCTCCGGCTATGCTGCGCCGCGATATGGCGAGTGCGGTGATGTTGGCACGTTCCTATCTGGATTTCAAAGCACGGCTCGACGAGCAGGGAGCGGTACTGACCTACTGCGGCAGCGTCTCCGAGACCGTCCTCGTGGCGCTTGGCGAGACGCTGAAGCAGAAGATGGCCGAGCTGGAGACCGACGCCGCGGTCGTCAAGCGCGTGTTCTCGATCTTCATCGAACAGGTCCAGAACGTAATCCGCTATTCGGGCGAGCGAGTTGCGGCCGACGCGGACGCGGTCGGTTTGGGGGCGGGGCTGATCATGGTCGGTGTCGAAGACACGCGATACTTCATCGTCTGCGGCAATTTCGTGCGGCACGAGCGGGTCGAGCCGTTGAAGGCCCGCCTGGACCATCTCGCGACGCTCGATAAGGAGGCCATTCGACAGTTCTATCGCGAGAAGCTGCGGGAGCCGCCGGAAGAGGGCAGCCTCGGCGCCACGATCGGCCTCATCGAGATCGCGCGGCGGTCGAGCCGTCCGATCGAATACGACTTCGCCCCGAGAGACGCCGAGACGTCGTTCTTCTGCCTCAAGGCCTACGCATGAGCCCGCTGACGCCCAATGTCGCCATCCCGCCGACCCAGCGGTCGCCGCGTGTCGATTTCGACTTCCAGAACGGGCGGTTCCTGATCAGCGGGGAATCCTATCCCGAGGATGCCGCCCGGTTCTTCGGCCCGCTGCTCCAGGCGGTCGAGGATCACGTCGCGGGCACTCCGGACGGGTCGCTCGTGTTCGATCTGGCGCTCGCCTACTTCAACAGCAGCACCGCGAAGGCGCTGATGAATCTCTTCGACCTGCTGGAGCGCGCGGCCGGGCGCGGAGTCCCCGTGGTGGTCAACTGGCATTTCGCGCCCGAGGACGATGCCATGCGCGAGTTCGGCGAGGATTTCAGCGAGGACATCCACACTTGCGTCTTCAATCTCTGCGCCGATCGGGACGGATGAACGAAGAGCCCGACCGCGCGGACGACACCTTCAGCCTCTTCGGCACCGAGGAGCGGGTCATCGCCGAAGCGGAGGCGATCGTCCGTCAGTTGCAGGACGTGGCGCGCGGAGTCGGGGGCTTGGCCGACTCCTATCGGCGCAGCTGTCGCGAGCAGCAGCGCTTGGTTCGGCTGAGCGACCGCATGCAGCACGAGTTGCAGAGCGCGAAATCGGAGCTTGCCGAGCAGGCCCGGAGCCTTCTGGCGCTGAACGAGGTGCTGCGGTCGGAATCGGAGCAGCGCCGGCTCCTGTCGGACGAGCTCTTCCGGATGGCAATGACCGATCCGCTGACCGGAGCCTCGAGCCGTCGCCATCTTTTCGAGCTGGGCAACTATGAGATCGGCAAGACGGCGCGCTCGGGAGATCCGCTGACGGCGCTGCTCGTCGACCTCGACCATTTCAAGTCGGTCAACGACGCGCACGGCCACATCGTGGGCGACGAGGCGCTGAAGCGGTTCGCGGAGCTGTCGATGACGCTCATCCGCAAGACCGACGTCTTCGCACGCTATGGCGGCGAGGAGTTCGTGCTGCTGCTGCCCGGCACGACGACCGAGCGGGGACTGGAGATCGCCGAACGCCTCCGCCAGACGGTTGCCGGCGATGCCATGCCGCTCCCGGACGGCGAGGTCAGGCTCACCGTGAGCGTCGGCGTCGCATCGCTCGTCCCCGGCGACACGCGGCTCGAGGAACTGCTCACCCGCGCCGACCGGGCGCTCTATGAGGCCAAGGCGGCCGGCCGCGACTGCGTCGTCGTCGACAGGCTGAGCCGGCTGCCGGCAGACTGAGAGCTCCCCTCAGGCGACGGGCGGTATCGCCCGCACGTCGGGGGCCGGCAGCCGACCGGCCCGGAACGCGTCGTTCAATCGCAGGATGATGAGGCTGGCGTCGTCGCGCACCGGCTCGCTGCCGCGGTACTCGGCGAGCACGCCGCGAAGCCGGGCGATCTGCTCGGCCGGCGGCAGCAGGCGCAGCTTCTCGATCGTCGCCATCAGGCGCCGCCGGCCGAACAGGACCCGCGTGTCGCCGCCGATCTGGTCGGTGCAGCCATCGGTGAAGAGGTAGAGCTGGTCGCCGGCCGCGACGGGAATCTCGTGCTCGGTGATCGCGACCTGCTCCGCGAGCGAGGGGTAGCCGATACTCGTGCGGTCGCCCTTGATCTCGTGGAGCCCGCTCTCGTCGACATGCAGCAGCGACAGCCGGGCGCTGGCGACGCGGGCCGTCCCCGCTTCATGGTCGAGGAAGACGCAGGCGGCGTCGAGCCCGTCATCGGCCGCGTGCTCGCCGCTCGCCCGCGAGAGCGCGGCGCGGACCTGGCGATGGAGCGCCGTCAGGATCCGCGCCGGCGAAACGTAACCCTGCTCCTCGATCACGCGGCGGAAGCAGGACGAGACCAGCATCGTCATCAAGGCACCCGGCACGCCGTGGCCGGTGCAGTCGCAGAGGAAGACCAGCTCGCCCTCCTCGAACCGGCCGACCCAGTGCCAATCGCCGCCGACGATGTCCCGCTGCTCGACCCAGATCTCGACGCCGTGGGTCATCTCCAGGACGGCGGCCCGGTCGGGGAAGATGCTGTGCTGGATCCGGCTGGCGTAGCGGATGCTCGCCATCAGCGTCTCGGTCGTCGCGCGGAGCCGCTCGGCATTGATCTCCGCCGCCTCCTTGGCCTCGTTGAGGGCCGCCTGGGTGCGCTTCAGCTCGTTTACGGGCGTCAGGCCGAGGAGCGCCACCTCCTGCCCGCGATATTCAACCCGGCGGGCCGAGAGCAGCATCCATCCGGCGGCACCATGCTGCCCGGAGATGGCGACCTCCATTTCGTCGACCGCACCGCCCGCGGCGAGGCTCTCGATGATGGCGGCGCCCCGGCCGGACACCAGCGAGTCCAGGCCCGCAAAGCCGCGTTCGATCCGCGCGCCGAGCAGGGTGCGGGCGGCGGCATTGGCGTGGAGCAGGGTGGCGCCGTCGAGCGAGGTGACGATGACCGGAAGCGCGATCGCCTCCAGCAGGTCGCGCTGCGCCTCCGCGGCATGCGCGGCGGCGGCGATCTCTTCGCGCCGTTGGCCTTCTTCGGCCAGGCGGTCGAGCATGGCGTTGAACGCGGTCACGAGGCCGCCGAACTCGTCGCTGCTGTCCCAGACGGCGCGCCGCGGATCGCCCGACCGGAAGGAGGCGGCGACCGAGGCCAGCTCGTGCACCGGGCGGGCGATCTGAAGGCCGATGAACGTGACCGCGCACAGCACCAGGATCGCCAGCACCAGCGTGATGCCGAGCTTGACGGTGGCGTCATGGTACAGCCCCAGGATGCGGGCATGGAGCAGACGGTCCAGCTCGACCGTCGTCGCCGACCAACAGGCGAAGGCCGTATCGAGCGCCCGCCCGGAGGCGGACGGCACGTCGCCGCCGCCATCGACCGTCTTGAAGAGCCCGTCGAGTGCCGCATCGAGATCGCGCTGCGGGGGGCCGAGCGCGGCGATGAATCGTCCGTCCGCATTGCCCGACGCGCCGGCCTCGATGCTGCGCCGGATGCTCGCCCGGGTGCGGCCGATTTCGGCCTCGAGCGACGAGAGCTGGATCGTCCGGCCTTCACCCTCGGGGGCGGTCGCGGCGACGGTGGAAAGCTGCTGGATGCCCTTCACCAGGTCCCGCATGTGGACCACGACGATCGCCATCGAATAGTAGCTGTCGAGATCGGGATCGAGGATCAAATTGGACCGGTCGCCGACCGTTGCGAGAAAATCGCCGAGCCGATCCTGGTAGTCGCCGAACGCGGCCTCGCGCTCCGCCCCCTGAGGCGCTGCCTCGTAGCGCGAGGCGGCAGCGGCGAGCGCATTCCAGCCGGCGCCCAGATCCATATCGGCGCCGTGCTGGCGCTGCGCCGCATCGGTCGCGGCGAAGGCCAGCGCGAGCGCGGCTTGCGACCCCGGAGCTCCCCGGAAATCGTGAAGGAGGTCGGCATAGAGCGTGCGCGCCGGGGCGAAGATGGCGGTGCCTTCCAGCTCCTTCTGGCTGAAATCGATCTGCGTCGCCTTGTCGCCGATGAAGCTGACGACGATCGAGGCGGTGACCAGGAGGTCGAGCACGTAGATCGCCGCCAGCTTCCCGATCACGCCAAGCCGGGAAACGAAGCGAAGGAGCGGGCGGGCCATGGATACCTCGAACGGCGTGCGCGGGGAGGCGGACGGTACGCAGAATGTGCGAACCGTCGGTAAATTCATGAATCGTCAGGATCGGTCGATCCGTTCCTCTCGCCTCTTCGTCCGTCATCCCCGCGGATGTGCGATCCAGGGGCCTGGGTTCGGCGCTCGCGGCCCTGGAGTCCCGCCCTCGCGGAAATGGCGGTAGCCTCTATCGGCTCACCCGCACCACGACCTTGCCGAAATTTCGGCCTTCGAGGAGGCCGATCAGGGCTTGCGGAGCGTTCTCCAGGCCTTCGACCATATCCTCGAGGGCCTTGACCCGGCCGGCCTCGACCCAGCCGGTCATCGCCGTCACGAACTCGTCGATCCGATCGGGATAGTCGAGCGTGATGATAAAGCCCTGGAGGCGCAGCCGCCTCGTCAGCACCGCGCGCATCAGGAGTGGCGCGAAATCCGGGCCCTCCGGCGCGCTGTCGGCATTGTACTGCGCGATGAGGCCGCAGACCGGCACGCGGGCGTGGGTGTTGAGGAGCGGCAACACGGCGCGGAAGATGCTGCCGCCGACATTCTCGAAGTAGACGTCGATCCCGGACGGGCAGGCGGCGGCCAGATCGGCCGCGAATGTCGGCGAGCGATGATCGAGGCAGGCGTCGAAACCCAACGTCTCGACGGCGTGGCGGCACTTGTCGGCGCCGCCGGCGATGCCGACCGCGCGGGCGCCCTTGATCTTGGCGATCTGGCCCACGGCCGAGCCGACGGCGCCGGTGGCGGCCGCCACCGCGACGGTCTCGCCGGGACGCGGCTGCCCGATATCGAGGAGGCCCATATAGGCGGTGAAACCGGGCATGCCCAGAACGCCCAGGTAGCGGGACGGATGCGCCGCATCCGCCGGCAGCCGGGTGACGCCCGCGCCGTCGGACAGGGCGTAATCCTGCCAGCCGTTCATCGACAGCACGAGATCGCCCGGCGCAAAGCCGGCGAGGCGCGATGCCGCGACCCGGGACACGGTGCCGCCGACCATCGTCTCGCCGAGCGCGACCGGCGGCGCGTAGGAGGGCGCGTCGTTCATCCGGCCGCGCATGTACGGGTCGAGCGAAAGCCAGACCGTCCGCAGCAGCATTTGGCCGTCGGCCGGTACCGGCACGGGCATTTCCTCCAGACGGAAGTCGCCAAGCGTCGGTGCAGCTTGTGGTCGAGCGGCAAGCACGATGCGGCGGTTCAGGGTTTCGATCCGGAGCATGCGCAGTCTCCTCCATGGGCGGGCGCGCAAAGTAATGCGCCGGCGCCCGCCGGGGGACGCGGAATCGGGAGAAGTGGCATGCGTTATCGACGGCGGACGCCGGCGGTCTGCCTTTTCCGGATGAGGCATCGGGGGTATCGTCGGAAACGCAGCCTAAGAACTTCGCGTGAAGTTCATCCCGGGATTGAAGAGGACACCATTTGGAGGGCGGGAAGATGACCGAGTGGTCCAGCAGGGTCCAAGGGTTCGTCGACGGAATCGCAGCGAGCGTTGCCGTGGTCGGACACAACGAAACGGGCGAGCTCGTCGTTCCGGCCTGCAACGAGCGCTTCCTCGAGATGACGGGCGGGCAGCGCGTCGGCACCCGCCGGTTTCCCATACCTCTCGATACGATCGTGCCGAGCTATGCGCGGCACGAACTGCGTCAGAAAGTCAAGGAATGCTTCAGCTCAGGCGTCGCTCAGGAGCTGGAGCAGGCCTATGACCAGAGGGACGGGACGCGCTGGTGGCGCCTGTCGCTGAAGCCGCTGCGGCACACCGATGGAGGCGCCACGGTCCTCGAGATCCTGGTGACGGGGCTCGACATTACGCAGAAAATGGAGCTCACGCACGAGCTGGAGGTGAGCACCTCCCGGTTCCGGTCGGTCGTCGACGCCGCCTACGACGCGATCATCACGATCGATCAGCAGCACAACATCACGCTGTTCAACCGGGCGGCGGAGATGCTGTTCGGCTACGAGCAGTCCGAAATGATCGGTCAGCCGCTCGACCGCCTCATTCCGGAGCACCATCGCCAGCATCATCACGGCTACGTCCATCATTTCGCCCAGTCCCCCGTCCGCTCCCGGCAGATGGACGAGCGGAACCGCATCTACGGCGTGCATCGCGACGGCTCGCCGCTGCCTGTGGAAATCGCGATTTCCAAGATAAATGTGGACGGGGTGATCGAGTTCACCGCCATCATCCGCGACATCGCCGACCGCGTCCGCCTCATGGACCTGCTGCAGAGGCAGGCCGGCACGGACGAGCTGACAGGCTTGCCGAACCGCCGGGAATTTCTCGATGTCATGGAGCCGATGCTGAAGGCGAATGAACACGTATCCATGTTCATACTTGACATCGATTACTTCAAGAAGGTCAACGATACCTACGGCCACGACGCCGGCGACGATGTTCTCCGGGCGCTGGCCGAAGTCGGCCGGGCGACCACACGCAAGATGGACATCTTCGCGAGATGGGGCGGCGAGGAGTTCGTGTGCGCGCTGGCGGGGACGGATCTCGAGCAGGCCAAGACGATCGCGGAGAAGCTGAGGGCCACCTTCGAGCAGCAGAACTTCGTGCATGCCTGGCACGCGGGCCGTGCGATCCCGTTCACCGTCAGTATCGGCGTGGCAACGCGAGCACCCGGGGAGAGGGACGTGGACGCCATTCTCAAGCGAGCGGATCAGGCCCTCTATCGGGCGAAGGAAGGCGGCCGGAACCGCGTCGAGATCGGATAGCGCCCGCACGCCGCGATGCAGGCGTCCGACCGTTCGAATCGGCAGTTTCCTTGACCTGCTTCTTCCGCCTCTGTACCCTCCGACCCATGGGAATCTCGACCGCGACGACGCTGCGACTTACCACCCCGGCCGCCTGAGGCGGACCGGTCCGCACGTCTTCGTCGTCATGCCTTTGCTCGAAGGGCTCGTGATCCCATGATTTCCGCACACCGATACCAGCCGTTCCCGCCGATTGCGCTGCCCGACCGGCGGTGGCCATCGCGCACCATCACCAAGGCGCCGGTCTGGTGCTCCGTCGATCTCCGCGACGGCAACCAGGCGCTGGTCGAGCCGATGGGCGCCGAGCGCAAGCGGCGCATGTTCGATCTGCTCGTCGCCATGGGCTTCAAGGAGATCGAGGTCGGGTTCCCGGCGGCCTCGCAGACCGATTTCGACTTCGTGCGGATGCTGATCGAGGACGATCTCATTCCCGGGGACGTCACGATCCAGGTGCTGACCCAGGCGCGCGAGGCGCTGATCGAGCGCACCTACGAGGCGATCCGGGGCAGCCGCCGGGCGATCGTGCATCTCTACAACTCGACCTCGACGCTGCAGCGCCGCGTCGTGTTCGGCCTCGACCGCCCGGGCATCGTCGACATCGCGGTGCAGGGCGCCCGCTGGGTGCGCCAATACGCTGCCAAGGCGCCGGGGACGGAGCTTGTCTACCAGTATTCGCCGGAGAGCTTCACCGGCACCGAGCTCGATTTCTCAGTCGAGATCTGCGAGGCGGTGATGGGGGTGTGGGAGCCGACGCCGGAGCGGAAGGTCATCCTGAACCTGCCGGCCACGGTCGAAATGGCGACCCCGAATATCTACGCGGACCAGATCGAGTGGTTCCTGCGCCACGTGCGCGACCGCGACTGCATCACGCTGAGCCTGCACCCGCACAACGACCGCGGCACCGGCGTCGCCGCGACCGAACTGGCGCTGATGGCCGGGGCGGATCGGGTCGAGGGCACGCTGTTCGGCAACGGCGAGCGCACCGGCAATGTCGACATCGTGACGCTCGCGCTCAACATGATGACCCAGGGGGTCGATCCCGGCCTGGCGATCGATGACATCAACGCGATCGTCGCGACCTCCGAGTACTGCACCCAGCTGCCGGTGCATCCGCGGCACCCTTATGCCGGCGATCTCGTCTTCACCGCCTTCTCGGGCTCGCACCAGGACGCGATCAAGAAGGGCTTCGAGGCGCTCGCCAAGCGCAACGACGAGCTTTGGGAGGTGCCCTATCTTCCCATAGATCCCAAGGATATCGGCCGCACCTACGAGGCGGTGATCCGCATCAACTCGCAATCGGGCAAGGGCGGCGTCGCCTACGTCATGAAGACGGATTACGGGCTGGAGCTGCCGCGGCCGCTGCAGATCGAGTTCAGCCGGATCGTCCAGCAGATGACGGATGCGACCGGAACCGAGGCGACGTCCGAGGACATCTGGCGGCTGTTCAAGACGACTTACCTCTCGCCCGATGCCAGGCTGCAGCTGCTTGAGCACCGCAGCGTGCCGGAGCCGCATGCGAGCGAGCTCCGCCGGCTCACCGCGCGGGTAAAGTGGCAAGGCGAGGAGCGCGAGATCGAGGGGGTGGGCAACGGCCCGGTCGACGCGTTCTGCCATGCGATCGCGGCGGCGTTCGGGATCGAGGTCTCGGTGGTCGACTATCACGAGCATGCCGTCTCCGGCGGCTCGGCGGCGCGCGCGGCGACCTACCTCCAGGTGCGGGGGGCGGACGGCGCCACGCTCCACGGCGTCGGTCTGCACGGCAATATCACGACGGCGTCGCTTCGCGCCGTCGCGAGCGCGGCGTCGCGGCTGGCCGCGTAGAACCCTCTCCCGCTTGCTGCACGGCTGTCCGGGGAATCGAAATC
>DATGFU010000565.1:0-2208 GCA_035308865.1 Allostellaceae bacterium
AGGATGAAGCAGCCCTGTCCATTGGGGACATAGAGGTTGATGGCCCCAGTGAGGACCGCGGTCAGGGCGTTCCGCAGCGACGATGTGTCGGAGAGCACGGTTCGCACCGAGGCCAGGTTCGTCTCGCGGTAGGTGCGCAGCAGGTTGACGTATAGCGCCTGCTTGTCGCCGAAGGCGCCATAGAGGCTGGGTCGCTTCAGCCCCGTGACCTCCGAGAGACGGTCAAGCGACGTGGCCTGGTAGCCGGCCTGCCAGAAGGCGTCGCGCGCCTTGATTCGCACCTCTTCGGCGTCGAACCGGCGCGGCCGTCCGCGGGGCGCTGGTTCTTTTTGTACCAAGTCGCAGCTAACTCCTGCCATTTCTGTGCGAGACGGTAGGTAAATAGGGCGTCTCTCGCAACCCACATCCGGTAAGGCGGTCTCCCATGCACCTCTACTTCTCCCCGCTGGCCTGCTCCATGGCCAGCCGCGTCGCCCTCTACGAAGCTGGCGCTGACGCCTACTACGTCTATGTCGACGGCGCGACCAAGACGACCGAGGCCGGGGAAGACTACCTGGCGATCAATCCGCTCGGCCTGGTTCCGGCCCTGCGTCTGGATGACGGATCAGTGCTGACCGAGAACAGCGCCATCCTCGGATATCTGGCCGATCGGTTCTGGCCAGCGAACGCCGAGACGCGGGCGCGGCGGCAGCAGTGGATCGGCTTCGTCAATTCCGAGCTCCACACCGCCGCCTTCTCGGCGATCCTCGGCGCTCGGACCAGCGACGAGGTTCGCGACCATGCGTTGGACAGGGCGCACGCTCGCTTCGCCTACCTCGACAAGGTCCTGGCTGACCGTGACTACCTGGCGGGCGACGTCTCGGTGGCCGACGGTTACCTGTTCGTGGTGTTGAACTGGACGCGGGTTCGGGGTCCGGATCTGGCCGACTATCCGCGCCTCGCCGCCTATCGCGAACGACTCGCGGCCCGGCCGAACGTGGCTCGGGCGTTCGAGGAGGAAATGGGGCTCTATCTCGAGGAACAGCGGCGCCGCGCCGCCTGACGCCGGCGTCACTTTTTTCGTGATTTGATCTGTTTCCAGAGCAAGTCCGTAACCACGAAGGCGCATGCTTGCTGGCGGTGACGCCGGAAACTCCTTAGATGACGGGGAGGCGCGGCTGTGCGATGAGGCCGCGCGAGGCGCCCGACCCGGGCATCCCGGCGGGACATGCGGAGACGTCTGAGTTGCCGATGGATTACAAGGCCGCCATCAGGAGCGCCGTGGACGCGGTCCGCGACGAAGGCCGCTACCGGGTGTTCGCCGACCTGAGGCGCCACCAGGGCGAGTTTCCGATGGCGACTTGGACGACGCCGTCCGGTGAGACCCGGGATGTCACGGTCTGGTGCTCGAACGACTACCTCGGCCAGGGCCAGAACCCGATCGTGCTGGCGGCCATGCACAAGGCCATCGACGAGGCCGGCGCGGGCACCGGCGGCACGCGCAACATCTCCGGCACCACGCACTATCATGTCGAGCTGGAGGCCGAACTGGCCGACCTGCACGGCAAGGACGCCGCGCTGCTGTTCACCTCGGGCTACGTCTCCAACGACGCCTCGCTCACAACGCTCCAGAAGATCTTCCCCGGGATGATCGTCTTCTCCGACGAGATGAACCACAACTCGATGATCACCGGCATCCGCAACGGCGGCGGGCCGCGCAGGATCTTCCGGCACAACGACCTGGCGCACCTCGAACAGCTGCTGATCGAGGCGCCGGCGGATGCGCCCAAACTGATCGCCTTCGAGAGCGTCTATTCGATGGACGGCGACATCGCCGACATCCCCGGGACGGCGGCGCTGGCCAAGAAATACGGCGCGCTGACCTACCTCGACGAGGTGCACGCGGTCGGCATGTACGGTCTGCGCGGCGGCGGTGTCTCCGAGCGCGACGGCGCGGCGGCCAACATCGACATCATCGAGGGCACACTCGCCAAGGGATTCGGCGTGATGGGCGGCTACATCGCCGCCGACGCCGACATCGTCGACGCGATCCGCTCGATCGCCCACGGCTTCATCTTCACCACCTCGCTGCCGCCGGCGCTCGCGGCTGGCGCGCTGGCCTCGATCCGCTGGCTGAAGCAGCACAATGAAGTGCGCATCCGTCACCAGGAGCGCGCCGAGACGCTGAAACGGCGGCTCGCGGAGGTCCAGCTGCCGGTGATGCCGTCG
>DATGFU010000566.1:0-2497 GCA_035308865.1 Allostellaceae bacterium
ATAGTAATCGCTCACCAGATCGAGCAGGTGCACCGCCTCGGCGCGCGTGCCGATCGAGGTCAGGGACCGGGCCGTGACGGCGCCGGCGGCACGCGTCGCGGCCGCAACCGGCTGCCCGGCCTCCGGCGCTGCCGTCTCGGCCTCGGTCTCGGCTTCGGCCGCGGCGGGCTCGGCATCGCCCGACGGAGAATAGCGATCGAGGTAACGGCGGATCTCGCCGACGATCTTGACCAGATCGTCGAGGCTCGGCCCGGTGCCGTACCCGGCCTTCTCGTCGAAGATACGGCCGATCGCCCCCAGATCCTTCTGGGTCGAGGCCACCGCCTCGCGCAGCGCCGCCAGCTTCGCCTGGTCCGTCTCCTTGAAGGCGGCAAGGATGGCCGCCTCGGTCGGTTTTTCCGCACCGGCCTCCAGCTCGAGCGCGCCGGTGGTGTAGCCGATCTCGCGCCAGCCGATCTTGCCCGCCCGAGGCGACATTGCCAGCGGCATGTCGCGCAGCGTGCGCATAACCCGCCGCGGGTCGCCCAGGCGCAGCAGCGCGTTCGCCCGCAGCGTCGGGTCGTTGTCGTCCTCGGGATCCAACTGGGGATGGACCTGGTCCCAGGCCTGCTCCAGCAACTGGCGGATATCCGCGACCACGCCGGCGTAGCCCGGCATTCCGGCAAGCTGCAGCCGTGCAACCGCCAGCTGGCCGAGGATCCGCAGGTCGCGGGAGCGCGCCACCAGCGCCTCGGCGCGGGCGACGACGTCCTTCCAGTCCGGCTCCTCGGCCGGAATGATGGTGTCGCCGAACTGCTGGTCGGGCTTGCCCTGGGCAGCCCGTTCGAGCGCGTCGAAATCGGGATCGAATTCCAGGTTTGGCCCGGTATCGATCGTCTCGGAACCGTCTTCCAACACCGCCATCTCTCAATCGCCTCGACGCGAGCCTGGGCCCCCGCACGCGCCCGCGAAACGCGGTGCGGATAATAGCCTAAATCCCTGTCGAACGGTCACTAGAAAAGCATCACGCCGCGATCGCCTTCGCAATCTTCGCGGCATCGCAGCCGGAACCGCAAGGCGAGGGCAGCACAGCGTTGAGGTTGAGTGCGGCCTGGGCCTGCGCGGTGAGCGCGCAGGTCGGCAGCCCGACCCGGAGAATAGGTATCGCGTCAAGGCCCGGCACCTGCCAGTTCATCGCCGCGACGGCCTGGGCATTCATCGACATCGCCGCCTGGACCACGGCGGGCGTCGCCGTGTTGCCCGGCGAGACGGGGAGCTTCGGCAGCATCGACATCAGCACGGCCAGCGGGTCGGGCATCGACATCACGCTGCGCAGGTTCGACGGCAGGAGGCTGATCATGGCGGCGAGCTTGGCCGTGACAGCCGCCCGGATCGCGGCCATGCCGGCCACGGCCGGATTGAGGCCAAGGCTCGCCTGCAGACTTGCCGAGGCGGCCAGCGTCGCGGTCGCCGAGGCCATGAACGACAGCTGCGCCGGGGAGATCGCGGGCACCGGGATCCCGCGGAGCGTCCGCAGCGACGCGGCGAGCTGGGCGTGCAGGCTCTCGTTGAGCGAGAGGTTGAGCTGATTGGCGGCGGCGATCAACGGCAGCAAGGACTTGAGCGCGTTGAGGAAGGCCTGCCAGGCGGACATCGGCATGCCAGCCGGCATGGTCATGGCGGGAACCGGCGGCCCCAGCAGCCCGGCCTGCAGGGCGGCCGTCACCTGGGCGGCGGCCTGCGCGGTCGCGGCCAGCTGCAGCAGCGCGCTTGGCGGCGCGAAGCTCGCCATGGCCGACAGGCGGGCGTTCATCGTCGCGACGATCCGGGCAAAGGCGGCCGCATGGGCTGGGACCAGCAGATCGAGCCCGAACTGGGCCAGCGCCTGCGCCCGCAGCTGAGCCAGCGCCGAGATCGTCGCCATTGCCTGCGCGCTCATCCGCAGCTGCGGCAAAGGCAGATGGAGCCAGGCCGGATCCGGCGTCCACGGCGGCGCGGGCAGGCCGTGCGCCGCCAGCCATTGCGCCAGCAGCGCCGCCAGCTCGTCGGCCAGCCGCACCTTCGCCGAGACGTTGGCCGTGGCCGAGAGCTGGGCGAGCACACTCAGCTGCGCGGTCAACGGCCCGACCGTTTTGTGACAGAAGCAACCCATCCGGGAACTCCGAACCCCCATGCGAAGGTACCTCGACCGGCGACGGCCGGTACTCTACTCTGAGCCGCGGGAATTGGTTATCCCATCTCTTCGGGAGACATGACATGGGCCAGCCGGCGGCGCGGGTGGGAGACCAAGTTCTGCAGCAGATACCCCATTGCCATGCGCCGATCCATCCGCCGGCGCTGGCGCCGACGCCGGCGCCGCATCCGGGGCTGCCGCTGGCGATCATTCCGCCGGGCGCCGTGACCGTGACGATCGGCGGCCAGCCGGCCGCCCGGGTCGGCGACATGACAGAGCCCTGCATGCTGCCCAGCTGCGTACCGGCGGGGCCCGGCGTGATCGCCAAGGGGTCCGCGACGGTGA
>DATGFU010000567.1:0-12035 GCA_035308865.1 Allostellaceae bacterium
CAGCAACACGCTTGCCCGGCTGCTGCTGCTCATATCTCCCTCGCAGTGACTTGAAACTGCTTGCTTTTACGCCGTGATCCATACGCGGACTCGGGCATCGAGTCACGCGGCAACAGCCGCCGGGAACCAAGCCGTCCGCCGGGGATTGGACTCGGCGAAGTTCGGAGGATACGGCGCCGCCGGAAGAGGCGGGAGCCGATCCCTCCGAATCCACCGCAAACGAGGAGACGATCATGGACCAGGACCGGATCAAGGGCTCGGCCAAGCAGGTCAAGGGAGCGGTCAAGGAGACCGTCGGCAAGATCACCGGCGACAGCAAGACGCGCGCGGAAGGGGCAGCCGAAAGAGCGGCCGGAAAGGTCCAGAACGCGGTCGGCGGCGCCAAGGACGCGGTGCGGGATGCCCTCAAGAAGTAGAGGCCGCGCCGGGAGCGTTTCCATGAGCGTGAACGACGACATCGAAACCCGAATTCGCCACCGCGCCCGCCAGCATTGGGCGCGGGAGGGCTGCCCCGAAGGGCGGGCGGATGCCCACTGGGCGCAGGCGAAGGAGGAGATCGCCCTCGAGGAGGTGGAACGAGCGGCTCGAAATCCGGCCCAGCCCTAGCCTCCGCGATCGAAGCACTGACCCAGGAGAGGTTTGGAGACTTCGGATTTCCGGCGGGGGCGACGCCGGGAACCTTGGTCCCTGCCCTGGTGTTCCTGGTCCGGCCGTCCTCCGTGTCTGGAGGACGGCCGGACCAGGAGGACCCATGCTTCAGCCGCCGGCAGCCTCGCCCGAGCAGGCAACCGTGATCGGAACTGGTCCGGCAACGCCGTACGGCGGAATCCCGACCGTCCCCGATGCGCTGTGGTCGCGGTGGAATCCCGACCCGCTCCTCATCGCCATCCTGGTTCTCGTTGCCCTGGCCTATACGCTCGGCGCGCGGACACGCGACCGCTGGGACGTCCGGCCGGGCGCGGCCGAGCGTTACCGATTCTACCGGGGTATCGCGATCACCGGCGCCCTCTTCCTCTCGCCCCTGTGCACGCTCAGCGTCTCGCTGTTCGCGGCCAGGACTGCCCAGGAGATGATCCTGGCGCTGGCTGCCGCGCCGCTCCTCGCGGCAGGACGGCCGGGCGCCATCTTCGCGTTCTTCATGGACGGAAGGCGGCAGCCGGTGCCGCGCCCCGTCCTCGCCGCCAGCGCGTTCGCCGTCGCCCTGTGGTTCTGGCATTCGCCGAGCGCCTATGCCGCGACCTTCGACAGCACCGCCGTCTATTGGGCCGCGGAGATTTCCATCCTGGTCACCGCGACTTGGCTCTGGTGCACGCTGCTCGATCGCCGTGCGGCGACGCCGATGCGGCCGGTGGGCGCCGTCGCGCTGACGATCGTCCAGATGGGCCTGCTTGGCGCCTTGATCACGTTCGCGCCGCACCCGCTGTACCTGCCGCATCTCCAGACGGCTGCCGCCTGGGGCCTGACTCCGTTGCAGGATCAGCAGCTCGGCGGCGCGATTCTCGGCGTGCCGGCGGACATAGCCCTTCTCGTCGCCTGCCTGACGACGCTGCGCCGCGCGATCGCCGACTCCTCGCACGGCACGGCGCCGAGCGGCCGCTAAAGCGGCGCGGGAACGCCCGCGGGCAGAAACCGGTTGGGCCTTCGAGGATCAGGCACCGGAGGCCGTCATGCCGCGTGGAGACAAGTCGAGCTACACCGATAAGCAAGTCCGCAAGGCCGACCACATTGCCGAGGGCTACGAGCGCCGCAGCGTGTCGGAGGACGAGGCGGAGCGCCGCGCCTGGGCGACCGTCAACAAGGACGATGGCGGCGGCAAGCGGAGCGGCTCGGGGCGCGGTAGGCAGACGGGCAACCCGGCCGCCCACAAGGGTGGACACCTCGGCGGCGCGGCTGCGGCCGCGCGACCGGTCGCCACACGCTCCGCCTCCGCCCGCAAGGCCGCGGCGACGCGCAAGCGCCGGTGATGGTGATCCTGATGCTGCTGGCTTCCGACGCCCGCATCATGAAGCAGTTCGTCATCGGCGGGACCCTGCGCGTGCCCGGCTGAATCGCGACTTCCGCGATGGCGGCTTCGTCCATCGGCATGATCGCGGCCGCGCTCGTCTGATCGGCCGCACGCGCGCAAACGCTGGGCACAGGCCGGTGCCGAGCGTCTGAACGGGCGGCTGTTACATCAATGTGCGATTGCGTCCTCTGAGCCCGCCCACGAGGGCGACGAGGAAAAGCACCAGGAAGATGATGAAGAGCAGCTGCGCGATGCTCGACGAAGCCGCCGCAACACCGCCGAAGCCGAGGAACCCGGCGACGATCGCGATCAAAAGGAAGACAACAGCCCAATAAAGCATGGGTCCCTCCGGGGTTGGGTATACGCATTCAAGCCCTTACGACCCATATCGTTCCCCAGGGTGGCCGTGTCACAGTAGGGTCGTCGTCGCCGGGCTATCGATCACAAGCTTCAGGAGGTCCGCGCATGATGCCGTTGCTTCTCGCTCTGCTGATCGGGGTGGTGGCCGGGCTGCGGGCACTGATGCCTCTCGCAGCCGTGAGCTGGGCCGCCTGGGCCGGATGCCTGCCGCTCGGCGACAGCTGGCTTGCGTTCATGGGTTACACCTGGACGCCGTGGATCACGACAGCGCTCGCTCTGGTCGAGCTGGTGACGGATCAGCTTCCCTCCACGCCAAGCCGGAAGGTGCCGGTGCAGTTCGGCACGCGCATTGCCGTGGGCGCATTCGCCGGCGCCGCGATGGGCATCCCCGCCGGGCAGTGGATCGCGGGCCTCGTCGCGGGCGTGGTCGGCGCCGTGATCGGCACGCTGGGCGGCGCCGCCGCTCGCGCGCAGCTTGCCGCGGCATTCAAGAAGGACATGCCGGCCGCGCTGCTCGAGGACGTAGTCGCGATCGCCGCCGCGGCCTTGATCATGTACGCCGCATGACCCGTCGCTTCGACGCGATCGTCATCGGCACCGGCCAGGCCGGGCCGGCCATGGCCGGGCGCCTGACCGGCGCCGGCATGACGGTCGCCGTGGTGGAGCGCCACCTCGTCGGCGGCACCTGCGTCAACACCGGCTGCAAGCCGACCAAGACGCTGGTCGCCAGCGCCTATGCGGCCCACATGGCCCGCCGCGGCGCCGAGTACGGGGTGGTGACGGGCGATATCAAGATCGACATGGCGCGCGTTCATGCGCGCTCCCGGAAGATCTCGATCGACAGCCGCCGGAGCAACGAGGACTGGCTCAAGAGCATGCCCGGCTGCACGCTGCTGCGCGGCCACGGGCGGTTCGAGAGCCCCCGCACGGTCCGCGTCGGCGACGAATTGCTGGAGGCCGACCGCATCTTCATCAATGTCGGCGGCCGAGCGAACATCCCGAACATGCCCGGCGTGAACGAGGTGCCGTTCTTCACCAACAGCTCGCTGCTCGACACCGACATCCTGCCAGAGCACCTCGTGGTCGTCGGCGGCAGCTATATCGGTCTCGAATTCGCACAGATTTATCGCCGCTTCGGGTCGCAGGTGACCGTCGTCGAGATGGGACCGCGGCTGGTCGGACGCGAGGATCCGGAGGTCTCGGACGCGATCCGGTCCTTCCTCGAGGCCGAAGGCATTGCCGTCCGGACCAGCGCCGAATGTATCTGCTTCGAGCCCCATGATCAGGGCGTGGCGGTCGGCGTCAATTGCACCGAGGGTGAGCCCGAGGTGATCGGCAGCCATGTTCTGCTCTGCGTCGGAAGGCGGCCCAACACCGACGATCTCGGTCTCGACAAGGCTGGCATCGAGGCCGATCCGCGCGGCTATATCCGCGTGAACGACCGGCTGGAGACCAATGTCCCCGGCATCTGGGCGCTCGGCGACTGCAACGGCCGCGGCGCCTTCACCCACACCGCCTACAATGATTTTGAGATCGTCGCGGCCAACCTGCTCGACGGCGAAAGCCGCAAGGTGAGCGACCGCATCCCCTGCTACGCGCTCTACGTCGATCCGCCGCTCGGCCGCGTCGGCATGACCGAGACCGAGGCGCGGGCCGCGGGCAGGCGCGTGCTGGTCGGAAAGCGGCCGATGACCCGGGTCGGCCGCGCCGTCGAGAAGGAGGAGACGCTCGGCTTCATGAAGATCGTCGTCGACGCCGACACCAACGCCATCCTCGGCGCGGCGATCCTGGGGACGAGCGGCGACGAGGCCATTCACACGGTGCTGGACATCATGGCCGCCGGCGGTAACGCCACGACGCTCGCGCACACCATGCATATCCACCCGACCGTGTCGGAACTGGTCCCGACCATCGCGGGAGAGCTCAAGGCTTAGCCGCGCCGCGCCTCCAGAACGTCGGGAAGGTCCATTTGCGTTCCCGCAGCCGCTCGGCGGTCACGAAGAGCAGCGGCACGATGAAGACGCCGATCAGGGCGGCGGCCAGCATGCCGCCGAAGACGGGTGTTCCCACCGCCCGCCGCGTGGCGGCGCCGGCACCTGCGGCGATCACCAGCGGCAGCAGCCCAAGGATGAAGGCGAAGCTGGTCATCATGACCGGCCGGAACCGCAGGTTCGCCGCCTCGACCGCGGCAGCGACCGCGTCCTTGCCGAGATCGCGCTGCTCCACCGCGAAGGCGACGATGAGGATGCCGTTCTTGGCCGCCAGCGCGATCAGCACGACAAGCCCGATCTGGGCATAGACGTCGAAGCTCAGCCCGGCGACCGCCACGGCGACGATGGCCCCCAGAACGGCGGCGCTGACGGAAAGCAGCGCCGAGACCGGAATGTTCCAGCTCTCGTAGAGCGCCACGAGGAAGAGGTAGGCGAAGAGAATCGCAAGACCGAGCACGACCGTGGTCTGGCCGCCCGCGGCCTTCTCCTGCAGCGCCGTGCCGGTCCATTCGAAGCTGTAGCCGGGCGGCAGCGTCGTCGCGGAGAGCGATTCCATCGCGCTCAAGGCCTGGCCTGAGCTGTAGCCGGGCTTGGCCGCGCCGTTTACGATCGCGGCGCGGTAGCCGTTGTAGCGCACCACCGCCTGCGGCCCCTGGACGAGCCGCGCACGGGCGAGCGCGACCATCGGCACCATCCCGCCCTGGGCATTCCGGACATAGATCCGGTTGATGTCGTCGATCCGCCCGCGGAACGGCGTGTCGGCCTGGATATTGACCTGCCACGTTCGGCCGAACACGTTGAAATCATTGACGTAGTAGCTGCCTAACGTGGATTGCAGCGCGTTGAAGATGTCGGTGATCTTGACGCCCAGGACCTGCGCCTTGTCGCGGTCGATGTCGAGATAGACCTGCGGCGTGTCAGCAGCATAGGTGCTGAACACGCCGGCCAGTTCCGGCCGCTGGTTGGCGCCGACCAGCATACCGCGCAGCGTCGCCGCGATCTCGGTCGGCGGCTGCCCTTGCAGCGCCTCGAGCACGTACTGGAAGCCGCCGGTGCTGCCCAACCCGAGGATCGGCGGCAGGTTGAACGGGAAGACGATCGCGCCCTGGATCGAGGCGAGACGCGGCCTGAGCTGGGCGATGATCGCGCCGGCGCTCTGCGCCCGGTCGGTCCGCTGCTCGTAGGGCTTGAGCCGGATGACGAAGAAGGCCTGGTTGGAGGACGCGATGTAGTCGATGAAGTTGAGCCCGACCACGGACAGGACGCCCTCGACCCCGGGAATCGGCTTTACGATGTCCTCGACCTGCTTGACGACCGCCTCGGTGCGGTTGAGCGAGGCGCCCTCCGGCAGCCGGAGGGCAGCGAAGATCGCTCCCTGATCCTCCTCGGGCAGGAAGCTCTGCGGGATCAGCTTGAAGAGGCCGCCCGAGATCGCGAGAGCGACGACGACGGCGCCCACCCCGATCAGCGACCTTCGCATCAGCCGGGTGACGATCGACACATAGCCGTCGCGCACCCGGTCGATCGCGCCCAGCACGTAGAGCATGATGCCTTTCGACGTCTCGCCGCGACGCAGCAGCACGGAACAGAGGGCCGGGCTCAACGTCAGCGCGTTCAGCGCCGAGATCAGCATCGAGACACTGACCGCGACCGCGAACTGGCGGAACAGCTGGCCGCTGATGCCTGGGATGAAGGCCACCGGCACGAAGACGGAGAGCAGCACCAGCGTGATCGCCAGGATCGGTCCCGTGATCTCCGACATCGCCTTCTTGCAGGCGTCGGGGATCGACAGTTCCGGTTCCTCCTCGATCACCCGCTCGACATTCTCGACGACGACGATCGCGTCGTCGACCACGATGCCGATCGCCAGCACCAGCGCCAGCAGCGAGACCGTGTTCGCCGAGTAGCCGATCGCCAGCAAGACCGCGAAGGTCCCGACGATCGAGACCGGCACGGCGACGAGCGGGATCACTGTCGTCCGAAGACGGCCCAGGAAGAGGAAGACGACGATCGAGACGAGGATGATCGCCTCGACGATCGTCTGGATGACCTCGTGGATCGTGGCGGATACGAAGACGGTCGTGTCGAAGAAGACCGTGTAGGCGAGATCGTCGGGAAACCGCGTCGCGAGCGTCGCCATCGCCTCGCGGACGCGGCGGGTCACGTCGACCGCGTTCGATCCCGGCGTCTGGTAGATGCCCATCGCCGCCGCGGCCGCGCCATTGAAGCGGCTGTAGCGGTCCTGCGACTTCGCGCCCATCTCGACACGGGCGATGTCGCTGATGCGCACGACCGAACCGTCGGGCTTTGCCAGCAGCACGATGCGGGCGAATTCCTCCGGTGTCGTGAGGCGGCCCTTGGTCTTGATCGTCAGCTGGAGCTGCTGCTCGCTGGTGAGCGGGGCCGAGCCGATCCGGCCGAGAGCGGCCTGGATGTTCTGGCTCTGCACGGCGTTGATGACGTCGACGGGCGTCAGGTTGAACTGGGTCAGCCGGTTCGGGTCGAGCCAGATCCGCAGCGAGTAGTCGAGCGGTCCGAACAGGCTGACCTGTCCGACGCCGGGGATGCGCGACAGCACATCGACGACGTTGATCGTCGCGTAGTTGCTGAGATAGACCGAATCGTACGTGTTCTTCGGCGAATACAGGTTCACCACCTGCAGCAGAGCCGCAGATTTCTTGCGGATCGTGAGCCCGGTACGCGTGACCTCCTCCGGCAGTTGCGGCACGGCCAGATTCGCCCGGTTCTGCACGTTGACCGTGTTGATGTCGGGATCGGTGCCGAGCGCAAAGGTTACGTTGAGCGTGTAGGTGCCGTCGGCGCCGCTGGTGGACTGGTAGTAGAGCGCGTTGTCGACGCCGTTGATCTGCTCCTCGATCGGCTGCGCCACCGTCGTCTCGATGACCTCGGCATCGGCGCCCGGGTAGACGGCGGTCAGCGTCACCTGCGGCGGCACGATGTCGGGGAACTGCGCAACTGGAATCGCGGCCAGCGCGATGATGCCGGCGAGGCTGATGACGATCGCGATGACGATCGCCAGGCGCGGCCGATCGATGAAGATGGCGGAGAACATCGCCCTATTTCCCGGGCGCGACGGTGGCGGCGACGACCTGACCGGGCCGGACCTTCTGGATGCCCTCGATGATCACGAGCTCGCCTTGCTTCAGCCCGTCGGTCACCGCGACATCGGTCCCCTGCTCGGCCCCGGTCGTGATACGCCGCTGCTCGACTTTCTTCGCCTCGTCGACGACCAGCACGTAGTGTCCCGCCTGGTCCAGCTGCACCGAGGACAGGGGAACCACCAGGAGATCGCGCGGTGCGCCGCGCTCGACGATGACGCCCACGACGCCGCTGGGAACCAGCAGGGATTTCGGGTTCGGCAGCTGCGCCCGGACCGCCACCGTGTCGGTCGTGTTGTCGACCTGGACGTCGAGGAAATTGGTCAAGCCGGGCTCGGAATAGATCGTCCCGTCCGGAAGCCTTACATGGATGACGACATGGCCGTTGTTTTCCGGCCGTTCCACGATCCGGCGCCGGTACTCGAGCACGTCGCGCTCGCTCGCCTGGAAGATGACGTAGATCGGGTCGAGGCTCACGATCGTCGCAAGACTGCCCGAGGAGGGGCTGACGAGATTGCCCTCCGTGAATGTCGCGAGCCCGATCCGGCCGTCGATCGGTGAGCGGACCTCCGTGTAACCGAGATTGATCTGGGCCTGGTCGAGCGCCGCCTGGGCTTGCAGGACATCGGCCTGGGCGCCGGACTCCGCGGCGACGCGCTGGTCGACGGTCGCTTGCGAGATGTTCTGGTTGCCGACCAGCTCCTTGGCGCGCCCCAGCTGCAGCTTCGCATTGAGCGCGTTGGCGTTGGCCTTGGCGAGATTGGCCTGCTGCTGCTCGACCGCCGCCTTGTAGGTCGCCTGCTCGATCTGGAACAGCAGATCGCCGGTCTTCACCATCTGCCCCTCGGTGAAGAGGCGCTTCTCGATGAACCCCGGCACCCGGGCGACCAGCTCGACCTTGTTGATCGCCGTCACCCGCCCGATGAAGTCGGCGGTCTCGGCGATCTGGCGCGTAACGACCGGCGTCACGGTGACGGCCGGCGCCGGCGGAGCATTCTGCGCAAGCGCGCCGCCGGCAGAGACCGCCAGCGCCGCGGCCAGCAAGCCGCCCGACAGACGGCGGAAACGACCGGTGACGACCATGCGAGGCAAAGCAGCGATCGGCATGAAGGCGCTCTCCTGTCAGGCTGTCCGACTCGGGAGCATCCACCTTTCCACGCGGATCCGAATCTGGCCAGCCCTTACAGCGGGGGCCGAGCCCGATCGGGCCCCCACCTCGCGAACGCAGCGGCCGCGCCCGGACCTAACGCGGCGGCATGCGGATCGCACCGTCGAGCCGGATGACCTCGCCGTTCAGCATCGTGTTGTCGATAATATGGAGCGCGAGCTTCGCGTATTCCGCGGGTCGGCCGAGCCGTGAGGGGAACGGAATGCTCGCGGCGAGGCTCGCCTGCGTCGCCTCGGGCAGGCCCTTGAGCATCGGTGTCTCGAAGATTCCCGGCGCGATGGCACAAACGCGGATGCCTCGCGCGGCCAGCTCGCGGGCCGCCGGCAGGGTCAGCGCGACGATCCCGCCCTTGGACGCCGCATAGGCCGCCTGCCCGACCTGGCCGTCGAAGGCGGCGACCGAGGCGGTCGAGATCGCCACGCCTCGCTCGCCCTCCGCCAGCGGCGGCAGCTCCTGCAGATCCGCGGCAAAGAGGCGAAGCAGGTTGAACGACCCGATCAGGTTGATCTCGACGACCCGCCGGAAGGTGTCGAGCGCCAGCGGGCCTTCCTTGCCGACAATCCGCCCTGGCGTCGCGACGCCGGCGCAATTGATCAGGATGCGGGCGGCGCCGTGAGCCGCCCTGGCGGCCGCGACGGCCGCCACCGCCTGCGCCGCGTCGGTGACGTCGCAGCGGAGCGCCACGCCGCCGATCTCGCCGGCGACCCGCTGCGCGCCCGCCTCGTTGGCATCGAGTACTGCGACCTTGGCGCCGGCTGCGGCGAGCGCCCGCGCGGTCGCCTCGCCCAGCCCCGAAGCGCCGCCCGTCACCAGCGCCGCATGACCTGCGATCTCCATCGTCTCCTCCGTTGAGCGTGTTTCGATGGCCAGCGTCTTGAGCGCGGGGATCAGGCGGCCAGCGCCGGCAGCGGCCAGGGTGCTGCCGCCTCGTAGGCGCGGGCCGCGGTCAGGACCACCTCGTCGCTGAAGGCCGGGCCGATCATCTGGAGACCCGCCGGCAGCCCGTCGACGAGGCCGCACGGCACCGAGGCCGCCGGATGCCGGCTGAGGTTGAACGGGTAGGTGAACGGCGTCCAGTTGGTCCAGCCGGCATAGGGCCCGCTCGCCGGCGCGTCCGTCCCGGTCTCGAAGGCGGTGATCGGCATGGTCGGCATGACCAGCAGGTCGAAGCGCTCGAACAATGCGTCGACCGCGGCGGTGACCGTCTCGCGGACCTTGATCGCCGCCAGGTACTGGACCGCATCGCGCTGGGCGCCGAACGCCGCCGCGGCGACGAGGCCAGGATCCATCAAGGCCCGCTGGCTATCGGACAGCGGCGCCAGCAGCCCGGCCGCGCCGGCGCACCAGAGCGTGCCGAAGGCGTCCTCGACGCCGGGCAGGTCGAGCGTCGCCGCCTCGACGCGGGCGCCCAACTCAACAAGGACGTCCGTGGCCGCGTCGACCCGCGCCGCCACGCCGGGTTCCACCGGCTGGGCGTTGATCGTCGGGAGGTAGCCGATATGCCAGCCGGCGATGCCGGCCTCGATCCCGAGGCTCCAGTCGCGAGGCTCCGGCGGCAGCGCCCAGGGATCGCGCCGGTCGGGCCGCGCCAGCACCGACAGCATGAGTGCCGCGTCGGTCACCGTGCGCGTCATCGGCGGACGAGTCCCCGGGGACGCTCAGTGTTCCGATCCAGGCCTTGAACCCGACCTCGAACTCGGCGGCCCCTTGTGGCTAAATGTAGCCGCCTCTAGGCCAACCCAGGAGTTCATGAGTATGATTGCCGCCACGGGAGGCGCTGCAATGCGATCGGAATGGCTGAGATTGATCGCTTCACGGATTCGTTCGGGAGCTGGTGCCGAAAGTAGGGGCCAGTCGGGTGGAAGTCAGCGCACCACGTCGAGTGGCCTGGGGGCGGATCGGATCGAAACGCAACGATACAGGCAACCAGAAGATGACCCAATTCTCGCCAAGATCATGCCACCTCGACAAGATCCTAGTATCCGTTATCGGCCCCTCGGCTTCATCGAAGTCGCGACAAATTGCAAGGTCGTGGGCTGGGTCTGGGACGAGTTTCACCCGAACCTGCGTCAACTCGTGGATATTTTGGTGAACGAGCAGATTGTTGTTAGAGTAAATGCCGACCGTTTTCGGAAGGATCTCCTGGAGATGAATTTTGGTGATGGAAAATATGGATTCGAATTTGCGTTTCCGTCACCAATTCCGTCGCCTTACACGATCAAGTGTCGTGTAGAAAAGATGAAATACGCACTTAGAATGAGAACCAATAGTACCGCCGATGGCTCACGGTAGGAAAGGCAAAACCGGCCGCATAGTTTTAATCATCCCGTGTATCGCGAAGGGATGTTGAAAGCTCTATGAAAGTAGTCGACGCGGAATTTTCCCCTAATGGCGTGCCAATTGCCCGTCGACATCTTTCCAAGCTGGTGCTTGGGGCAGCCGGGGCATTTGCATTGCGATCCCATGCTCATGCAATGCCCATATCCGGCCCGCGATGCACGGTCGGCTCACGCGAAGTAATGCTGGAGGCGGGGAGGCGTCGAAACCTGGGTCTGAACTCCTGGCCGGACGGAACCATGGGTTTGCTACGAAACGGCCCACTGATCGACATCTATGCGGCCAACGAGGCCCAAATCTCGAAGGTAAGCCATGACCTGGAAGGCAAGGAGTTCTTCGTACGCTATGGCGGCCGGCCGATTCGCGATCTCAAGGGCCAATTCTCCTACGCTGCTGGCGGCCCGGTGCTGCGCCAGGGTGATGGCAGCATCTGTCTAATGTACCATGCCGAGAAGAATTCAGGCCGTCCACGGCAATCCTTCTACTCCGAGTTGGGGGTTGCGCGCTCTGCCGACGAAGGCTCCACCTTCCAGGATCTCGGGATTGTCATCACGCCCAACGCTGGAGAGGAAACAGCAGCACGAGTGTCCGAGATCGGCGGCGGTAGCCTCTTTGCGCAGAGCGGTGTCACGAGGGCATATTTCAGAGACCTGGGACAGGATGGCAAGGTCAACGGCCTCACCTTCGCCCAGACCTTAGGTCCGCTTGGCCCTGGGAATTGGAAAAAGTATTTCAATGGGTCTTGTACAGAGGCGGGAGTTGGCGGACGCTCGACGGGCCTCGGGAGCAGCTCAATTCAGCCGCTCTGGTTGTCAATTGCAAGTTGCCCGGCCGCAGAACTCGTCGCGATGGCATATTGTCAGAGGCGGCTTGGTCGAGTTGGCGTGTATTTGTGCTGGTCCGCCGATGGAACCAGTTGGTCCCGGCCGGAACCAATCGAGACGGATATCGAGGAGGCATACTATCCGTCCCTGGTAGGGATCGGGGAGGACCCTAGTACGCTTGGAGGTTCGTTTTTTGTTTACTATACGGTCTCCAGCATCGGTGGCTTCTCG
>DATGFU010000568.1:0-6202 GCA_035308865.1 Allostellaceae bacterium
CTGCTCGAGCGCGCCGCCAAGATGAGCGATGCGCACGGCGCCGGCTCGTTGACCGCGCTGCCGATCATCGAGACCCAGGCGGGCGACGTCTCGGCCTATATCCCGACCAACGTGATCTCGATCACGGACGGGCAGATCTTCCTCGAGACCGAGCTCTTCTACCGCGGCATCCGCCCGGCGATTAACGTCGGCCTCAGCGTCAGCCGCGTCGGCTCGGCCGCGCAGATCAAGGCGATGAAGCAGGTCGCCGGCACCATCAAGCTGGAGCTGGCGCAGTACCGCGAGATGGCGGCGTTCTCGCAGTTCGCCTCCGACCTCGACGCCTCGACCCAGCGCCTGCTGGCGCGCGGGGCGCGGCTGACCGAGCTGCTCAAGCAGCCGCAATATGTGCCGATGCCGGTCGAGGAGCAGGTCGTCGCGATCTTCGCCGGCGTCCGCGGCTATCTCGACAAGGTCGCGGTCGGCGACATCACGCGCTTCGAGCACGGGCTGCTCGCCGACGTGCGCAGCCGTGCGCCGGAGATCCTGACGGCGATCCGCACCGACCGCGAGATCAAGAAGGAGACGGAGGAGAAGCTCCGCACCTTCATCGACGCCTTCGCCAAGAGCTTCTCGTAACCCGGCGGCGCTGAGCTAGACCATGCCCAGCCTCAAGGACCTGCGGAACCGCATCCGCAGCGTCAAGTCCACCCAGAAGATCACCGCCGCCATGAAGGTGGTGGCGGCGTCGCGGCTCAAGCGGGCGCAGGAGGCCGCCGAGGCGGCGCGGCCCTATGCCGAGCGCATGGAGCGGATGCTGACCTCGCTGGCGCGCTCGATGGCCGGCATGCCGACGGCGCCGCGGATGCTGGCCGGCCGCGGCACCGACCAGACCCATCTCCTGGTCGTTGCGACCTCCGACCGCGGCCTCGCCGGCGGCTTCAACGCCTCCATCCTGCGTGAGGCCCGGCGCCAGATCCGCGCGCTGCAGGCCGCGGGCAAGACGGTCAAGCTCCTGACCGTCGGCCGCAAGGGGCGCGATTCGCTGCGCCGCGACTACGCTTCGCTGATCATCGCGAGCTACACCGAGCTCGGCCGCAAGGGCATCATCTTCGGCGAAGCCGAGCCGGTGGCGCACGACATCGTCGCGCGCTTCCGCGACGGCGAGTTCGACGTCGCCAAAATCATCTTCAACAAGTTCCGCTCGGCGATCACCCAGATCGTCACCACCCGCCAGCTCATCCCGCTGCCGCAGGACGAGGCCGAGACGGCCGACGCGGAGCTCAAGGGCGCCATCTACGAATTCGAGCCCGACGAGGCGGAGATCCTGTACGAGCTGCTGCCGCGCAACCTGGCGATCCAGGTCTTCGCATCGCTTCTGGAAAACTCGGCCAGCGAGCAGGGTGCCCGCATGACCGCGATGGACAACGCGACGCGGAACGCCGGCGACATGATCGACCGCCTGACGCTCAACTACAACCGCACGCGCCAGGCCGTCATCACCAAGGAACTGATCGAGATCATCTCTGGCGCCGAGGCGCTCTAGGGACGCAAGGGAACATCGTCATGGCCAAGAACAACATCGGCGTGGTCACGCAGGTCATCGGCGCCGTCGTCGACGTGCAGTTCGAGGGCGAGCTGCCGGAGATCCTGAACGCGCTGAAGATCAAGTTCAGCGACCGCACGCTCGTGCTGGAGGTCGCCCAGCACCTGGGCGAGCACACGGTACGGACGATCGCGATGGACACGACAGACGGGCTGGTGCGCGGCGCCAAGGCCGAGGATACCGGCGCGCCGATTACGGTCCCGGTCGGGCCGGAGACGCTGGGCCGCATCCTCAACGTGATCGGCGACCCGGTCGACGAGAAGGGCCCGGTCAACGCCAAGCTGAGCGCCCCCATTCACCGTGCGGCGCCCGAGTTCGTCGAGCAGTCGACCGAATCCGAGATCCTGGTCACCGGCATCAAGGTGGTCGACCTGCTCGCCCCCTACGCGCGCGGCGGCAAGATCGGCCTGTTCGGCGGCGCCGGCGTCGGCAAGACGGTGTTGATCATGGAGCTGATCAACAACGTCGCGAAGGCGCATGGCGGCTACTCGGTCTTCGCCGGCGTCGGCGAGCGCACCCGCGAGGGCAACGACCTCTATCACGAGATGATGGAGTCGAAGGTCATCATCCCCGACGGGCCGGGCTCCAAGGCCGCCCTCGTGTATGGCCAGATGAACGAGCCGCCGGGCGCCCGCGCCCGCGTCGGCCTGACCGGCCTCACGCTGGCCGAGTATTTCCGCGACGAGGAAGGCCAGGACGTGCTGTTCTTCGTGGACAACATCTTCCGCTTCACCCAGGCGGGCTCCGAAGTGTCGGCGCTGTTGGGCCGCATCCCCTCCGCGGTGGGCTACCAGCCGACGCTCGCGACCGACATGGGCGCGCTGCAGGAGCGGATCACGACCACCAAGAAGGGCTCGATCACCTCGGTGCAGGCGATCTACGTGCCCGCCGACGACCTGACCGACCCGGCGCCGGCCACGTCCTTCGCCCATCTCGACGCGACGACCGTGCTGTCGCGCCAGATCGCCGAGCTCGGCATCTACCCGGCCGTCGACCCGCTCGACTCGACCTCGCGCATGCTCGACCCGCGGGTGATCGGCGAGGAGCACTACCAGGTCGCCCGCTCGGTCCAGCGCGTGCTGCAGCAGTACAAGTCGCTGCAGGACATCATCGCCATCCTGGGCATGGACGAGCTGTCCGAAGAGGACAAGCTGACCGTCGCGCGCGCTCGCAAGATCCAGCGCTTCCTGTCGCAGCCCTTCTTCGTCGCCGAGGTGTTCACCGGCTCGCCCGGCAAGCTGGTCAAGCTCGAGGACACGATCCGCGGCTTCAAGGGCATCGTCGCCGGCGAGTACGACGACCTGCCGGAGGTCGCCTTCTACATGGTCGGCACAATCGAGGAAGCGCAGGAAAAGGCCCGCAAGCTCGCCGCCGAGGCGGCCTGAGACGGGCCGACGGGAGTCCGGAAGCATGGTCGGGAAGGTCAAGCTCGAGCTGGTGTCGCCGGAGAGGATCCTGGTGGCACAGGAGGTCGACATGGTCGTCGTCCCCGGCACGGAAGGCAATTTCGGCGTGCTGCCGGGCCACGCGCCGCTGATCTCCTCGGTCCGGCCGGGCGTGATCGATGTCTATCAGGGCAGCGAGATTGTCGAGCGCATCTTCGTCGTCGGCGGCTTCGCCGAGGTGACGCCGCTGCGCTGCACCGTGCTGGCGGATGCCGCGCTGCCGATCTCGGCGCTCGATCGCGACGAGGCCGAGGCCGCCCTCGCGGAGGCCAGGGAGAGCCTGCCGGCCGCCCGCGAGGCGGCGGCCAAGGAAGGCGCCGGGGAGACCGAGCGCCGGGAGCTGCGCGAGGCAGAGCGGCAGTTCCGCATCGCGACGGCCAAGCTCGACGCGCTCGGCACGACGCACTGAAGCCGGCGCCCGGGGCCGCTCCGACGCCCGGGCATCTCCCGCTACCCCACCTTCCCACTTCCGCCTCTCCGGCGGGAATGTCATTGTACGAGCGTACAAGGAGGAGTCGGTCGCCGCAGGGCGTCACCGAAGGGAGTTGGGGATTATGCCGCTGGGGCTTCGTTCGCTATACAACGGCGCGGCGCTGTCGCTCGCGCTGATTCCGGGTCTTGCCGCCGCACAATCCGCCCCCCCGCCACCGGCCCCTGAGCAATCGGCCCAGTCTTCGGACCAGGAAGGCCAGCTCCAGGAAATCGTCGTCACCGCCCAGAAGCGGACGGAATCGATCACCAAGGTGCCGATCAGCATCATGGCGATCGACCAGGAGACGATGGACAAGCAGGGGGTCAAGGATTTCACCGACGTGGCCCGCCTGGTGCCCGGCCTGACCTTCCAGCCGACCGACGATGCCGGCGACAACAATATCGCGATCCGCGGCATCAGCTCGGATGTCGGCTCCGCAACGACCGGCATCTATATCGACGACACGCCGGTTCAGGTCCGGCCGGATGCGGTCGGCAGCAATCCGCTGCCCAAGATCTTCGATCTCGACCGCCTCGAAGTGCTGCGTGGGCCGCAAGGCACGTTGTTCGGCGCCGGTGCCGAAGGGGGCGCCATTCGCTTCATCACGCCCGAGGCCAATCTGCAGAGCTATTCGGGCTTCGCGAGAGGCGAGATCGCCTTCACCGACGGCGGCGATCCCAGCTACGAGGTCGGCGCCGCGGTCGGCGGGCCCATCGTCCAGGGCAAGGTCGGGTTCCGTGCCAGCGCCTGGTTCCGCGAGGACGGCGGCTATATCGACCGGGTCGATCCGGCGACGAACACCGTCGTGGACACCAACACGAACAGCACCGCGAACATGGTCGCGCATGTCGCCTTCAAGATCGCGCCCACCGACGAGCTGGTGATCACGCCCTCGCTCTTCTTCCAGCGCGAGCACAGTGACGATGCCAGCGTCTATTGGGAGTCGCTCGGCCCCTACAAGGAATTCACCGGCATGCCGCAGCCGTCGAACGATCGCTTCCTGCTGCCGGTACTCGGCATCACCTATGATCTCGACGCGTTCAATGTGAAGCTGATTTCCTCGTATCTCGACCGCGACCTCCACCAGCAATACAACGCGACGAATTACGAGGTGGCGAGCGTCGGGCCCAATCTCAACAGCGTCTCCGTCCCCGGCTATCCCGGCTATCTCGTCGGCGAGGAAACAAGGTCCGGAGAGATCAATTTCACGCAGGAGATACGATTCACCTCCAACGACACCGCCGACTCGATGTTCTCCTGGATCGGCGGCCTGTTCTACGGCCATTACCGGGCGAATTATAGCACCGCGGTCATCGATCCGCAGTTCAACATCTTGTCCAATCAGGACATCGTTCAGTGCCTTCTGAACAATGCGAACTCCGGGATCGGCTACGACACGGCGGCCGACAACGGTGGGGTTTCGTATTGCCCGTCGCCGGGCAGCGGCTCGCTCGGCGCCTTCGGCGAGGCCCCCCTGCCGGGGAACCTCACCTATGTCGATCACTTCATCGAAACCGAGACAGATAAAGCCATCTTCGGCAATATCACCTACCAGCCGATTCAAGGCTTGAAGCTCTCCGCCGGCGTCCGCGTCGCGCAAGCCGGCTTCACCTTTCTGGATGAGGAAGATGGGCCGTGGGGCCCGGCTGGGCCATTCGTGGAAAGCGGATCCGCGAAGGAGACGCCGGTCACGCCGCGCTTCACAGCGAACTACCAGATCACCGACAACCAGATGGTCTATGCGACCGCGGCCAAGGGCTACCGTATCGGCGGCGCGAACGAGCCCGTTCCATACACGGCCTGTCAGACGGATTTGAAGACGCTTGGCATTACCCAGGTCCCGGACCAGTACCTGTCGGATTCGACCTGGAGCTACGAGGCTGGCTTGAAGGGTCGTTTCTTCGACAACAAGGTTCTGTTCGAAGGCAGCATCTACTGGGTCGAGTGGTCCGGCATCCAGCAGGAGGTCTTCCTGCCGACCTGCGACTACTACTACATCTCGAACCTGGGGCAGGCGGAAAGCCGCGGCTTCGACATCCAGGCGGAGTGGGCGGTCAATAAGCATCTCACCCTCTCCGGCACCGCCAGCTTCGACGATGCCCGCTACGAGAAGACGCTGCCCGTGCCGAACACCAGCCCAGCCCAGTACTTCGCGAAATCTGGCGATCCGCTGCCGACGCCCGAATGGAGCGCAACCCTTTCTGCCGAGTACACGACACAGTTGCTGAACAACACCGATGACTACTTCCGCGTCGATTACAGCTTCCAGGGGCCGTATTACCGGTTCGGCTCGAGCGAAACCTTCAGCTACGTGGAAGGGACCCGCAACGCGCCGGCCTCGCATTACGTCACGCTGCGGATCGGTGCCAAGTGGGATACGTGGGACGTCTCGCTCTTCGCGGACAATCTTCTGAACTCTGATACGTCGCTCTTCCGCTATCGCGACAGCTCGACCACCTACGCGTTCCGCGACCTCACCTTCCGGCCGCTGACCATGGGGCTGACCGCGGAATACAAGTTCTGATGCCGCCGGCCGGCTACTTCACGCTCCAGCCGCTGACCGTGCATCCCAGGCCCGAGACAGGCGCGTTCGAGCCAAAGATCGTGACCTGAGGGATCTGGCCGGCCGCGTAGACGAGGTAGGTGTCCGTATTGATTCCGTACCCCACGCTACCGTCGAAGACCGGATAGGCGAAGAAC
>DATGFU010000569.1:0-9661 GCA_035308865.1 Allostellaceae bacterium
CGCTGCCGCTGGCGCCGGTCTCCGCGTCCCCGCGCGCCGCGCCGCTGCGCCGCTACACCGACCTGCACGCGGTGGTGCTGTGCGCCGAAGCCAATCGGCCGGTCCTCCTCCGCCGGCTCGAGGAGCACGGCGTGCGCTGTATCGAGGCGGAGGACGTGGCGGCGGCACAGGTCGCTCTGGAGCGCCGCGCCAGCCAGGGCGAGCGCTGCGATCTCCTGGTCATCGAGGATCGGCCGCCCGGCGCCGGGGCGGAATCCCTGGCCGTGAGCGTCCGGGCCGATCCTCGCTTCGAGGCGACGCGGACGGTTCTGCTCGCCTCCATCCGCAGCGCCGCGAGCCTGCGCCGCGAACGCTCGGGCGCGTTCGACGAGATCATCGTAAAGCCGCTCCGCCAGCGCGCGCTGTCCCAATGCCTGGGCCGGCTCTTTGCCGATACGCCGGCGGAAGGCAAGACGCCCGCGATAGCCACGCCGACCGCCACCGGGTCGGTCCTCGTCGTCGAGGACAATGCCATCAACCGCGAGATCGCGCGCTCCATCCTGCGGCGGGCCGGTTACACGGTGGCGATCGCCGAGGACGGGCTGGCCGCGCTCGGGGCGGTCGAGGCCGAGACGTTCGACGTCGTGCTGATGGATCTGCAGATGCCGGTGATGGACGGGTTGGAGGCGACGCGCCGCATCCGCGCGCTGTCCTCGCCGAAGGCGCGCCTCCCGATCGTGGCGCTGACGGCGGATGCGGTCGAAGAGACGCGCCAGCGCTGCGGCGCCTGCGGCTTCGACGAATTCTTCGCCAAGCCCTATCGGCCGGAGGCGCTGGTGACCCTGGTGGCAAACATCGTCGCCCGCGTCGGCGGGGCGGAGATCGTAACCGACGCCGTCCGCTGACTGCGGCCGAGGCGACGTCGCTTCTCCCGGTGCAGAGCGCTATCCTCGCCGCCGGCGATCACGCGCTCCGGAGGGCGGCATGGGACGGCTGGTGGATGGCGTCTGGCAGGACGTCTGGTACGACACGGCGTCGACCGGCGGCGCCTTTGTGCGGGCCGACAGCACCTACCGCAACTGGATCACCGCCGACGGATCGAGCGGCTTCCCGGTCGAGGCGGGGCGGTACCATCTCTTCGTCTCCTACGCCTGCCCCTGGGCGCACCGCACGCTGATCATGCGCGTGCTGAAGAAGCTGGAGGATGCGGTGTCGTTCAGCGTCGTCGCGCCCGACATGCTCGACCAGGGCTGGACCTTCGACGCGCCGGAACCGCTCACCGGCGCCCGCTACCTTCATCAGGTCTATACCACCGCCGATCCGCGCTTCAGCGGACGCGTGACCGTGCCCGTGCTGTGGGACAAGCAGCGCCGGACCATCGTCAACAACGAATCCGCCGAGATCATCCGCATGCTGAACGGTCCGCTGGGCGTTCTCGGCGATGATTGGCACGATTACTATCCGCCCGATCTCCGCAGCGAGATCGACGCGCTCAACGCCCGCGTCTACGACGCGGTCAACAACGGCGTCTACAAGGCCGGCTTCGCCACCGCCCAGGCCGCCTACGAAACGGCGTTCGACGCGCTCTTCGCCATGCTGGACGAGCTGGACGCGCGTCTCGCGACAAGGCGCTGGCTGACGGGCGACCGGCTGACCGAGGCGGATATCAGGCTCTTCACGACGCTCGTCCGCTTCGATGCCGTCTATTACGGCCACTTCAAGTGCAACCGCCGGCACGTCTACGAGTACTCCAACCTCTGGGGCCTGACGCGCGAGCTCTACCAGCTGCCAGGCGTGGCGGCGACGGTGCGGCTCGACCAGATCAAGGAGCACTACTACTTCAGCCACAAGACCATCAACCCGACCGGAATCGTGCCCAAGGGCCCGGTGCTCGACCTCACCGCGCCGCACGGCCGCGACGCGATCGGCGGATGAACCCGGAAGCGCCGCGGCTGCGTGTGCTGATCGGCACGATCGCGCTGATCGCGGGCCTCGCGGCCTACGCGCTGCTGGCGATGCGGCTCGCAGTGGCGATCCTGCCCGAATCGACGCTGGCCGAGGTCGTCTACTACGGCGTGGCAGGCACGCTCTGGGTCTGGCCGGCCGCGCGGCTACTCCGCTGGATGCAGGCCGAGCCCGGCGGCGGGCCGGGCACGCCGCCCTCTTAACCCTGTGGCGCCCAATTTCTTTTGCAACGCGCTTCCTCGGCTCGTTCATCCGAACGGCCTGTTTCAGCTTTTAGCTCCCCCAACAATAACTCAATACCAATCTCAATTTCTTCCGCGGATAGCCAAAATCCCGTACAAGGCCACTCCCAGCAGAAACAGAGCTATAAAGATCACAAGTAAATGGTCATGGTAAAACGCCTCAGTGTCGGTCGCATAAAAATCACGCCCCTTTATAACTACCGGGACGTTATACTCTCCCTCCGCTACAAATTTCTGATGACCTATGATATTTTTGTCAATAATGAAGCCGGCCACGAAGACTCCAAAATCTATGATGAAAATTAATTTATAGATCCTTATAGCCCATTTCATTGTAATCGATCCACAGCCTAGTGTTCACATTTCGGCTTGGGCTTCTTACAGCTCAGGTCACCGGCTAGAATTGGGATCCACAAAAGGGGTCATGTCGATATCCCTTGTCCAGATGCTCCTGTGCGTCCGGAGTCACAAATCGATCCCCTCGCAGCGGATTTCCTGCATCAGGAAGGTTCGGTCGAGATACGCGCCGGCCCGATGGGGCATGGCATGGATCACCGCCCCGGTGTCGTCGATGATGTCCGTGACCACCGGGATGATCCGATCGACCTGCTGCCAGCGGTCGCGCAGATCCCTCACGAAGATGGCGACATCGTCATCCGAATCCTCCCGCGCGTCGGCGAGAGCCTGGGAGCCGAACAGAACGACGCGCTCCAGCCGATCGCCGTAAAGCGCGGCGAGCGGACCGTGAAAGCGGGTCAGGATCGGGTCGTCGGCAGCGTTCCCGTTCATCGGCCGTTCTTAGCATGAGTCCCGGTCGAATTCGATCGTATGGCCGGCGTGGCGCTACAGTCGCCTTGCCGTCCCTTTCGTTCTCGGCATTGCGCGCCGCCACGCGAGCGCCCCGATTTCGAGCGATCCTTGCCAGTGCTCATAGCCGTTGTTATCTGTTATAGATAGAATAGACATTCAAGGCCCACCGCGATGAAAATCACCTCGACCGAATTCCAGCAGAATGTCGGCCGCTACCAGGATGCGGCGCAGCGGGCGCCGGTCGCCATCACCAAGAACGGCCGGACGCATACCGTTTTGGTGTCGGCGGCGTTCTTCGAACTGGTCATGAAGGGGCGCGTCGCACGGCTCGTCGAGGATCTCGACGAGGACACACTTGCCGCCATCGCGGGGAGCGAAGTCCCGGCGGAGTACGCCGCGCTGAACGACATCGTCAAAGATTGGGTTCCGTGAGCCTGCCGCAGCCGGTTCCGGGCCTCGTGATCTCCTACATCCTGCCGCCGCGCTTCTACGCGCACATCCGGGAGCGGATCGTGGAGATGAACCGGCAGCGCCGGCTGGCTCGCGTGCCGCGCACCGAATAGTCCACACGCTATCGAGCCGCGCTCCCTCTGCGGCTACTCCGCTGGATGCAGGCGGAGGGGCGGGGGTGACGGCCGCGGCCGCGATGAACTGTGCTGTCGCCGTAATCCGCATTACGTGCGCTTACAGCCTGTGAACTCGCGTGCATCCCCGAAAAGGGAGCGATCGTACTGTACGGTCGGCGCCCCTGGCAGCCATCGCAGCAGACGCTGTCAGGCGCCCGGTATCGGCAGGACGGGCATTATCTCGACGGCCTCGCCAGGAAAGATCGCAAAGTGCGGGTGCCCTTCGAAGAGCCTGGCGGCGGCCTCGTGGGAGTCCGCACGAACGACCACGTAGGCGCTCAAGTCGTTGCTCACATCTTCGATGCCGCTTTGCGAGACTTTCTTGGTCTTGCCGAGCGGACCGCCCGTACCGACGATCGCGGCTTGGTTTCGCTCCATCCACGCTTTCCAGGCCACCATTCCCGCTTGTGCCGTTTCGCCGCGTTCGGCCTCCGAGAGGGCAAGCCAGGCCGCCATGCGCGGGCTCGTCTTGCTGCCGAGAAACACCGCGAGGAACGTTGCATCCGCACTCATGAGATCTCCTTTCCTGCTGATTGAATTATGCTCCGGCCCTTCCTGTCTGCGCGCGCCGCTCTCCCGCTTCGTCAGGGGCCGCGCGCTGTAGCCGAACCGGGCGGCGAACTGGGCGCGGCCGTAGCTTGGCTGGCGCCGGATCGCCGCCACATCGACGCGGTCCGGCGCCGTCGACGATCACTGCCGTTCCTTGGGCGCCGGTCTTGGCGCCTTTACACCGACACTGGAGGCAGCAACTGAACCCGCCGGTGCCGTGCTTAAGGCTTTGGCGCCTGAGGGTCAGAGACGGTCGATCCGACCGTCTCGAAATCGCCGCAGCCACAGGCCGGACCGAGGAACAACAAGAAACACGCCATAAGCACGATCGGCGAGGTCCAAAGAACATGCAGTCCTCGCCAGCCGTAGTATTTCAGCGCCGCCAGAACCAGGCCAGCCCAAGCGATGAGACAACCACCGGCGACGTAGGATGCGATGCGATAGAGCGAGGCTTCCATCGCTCCACCCGTTGCAGGCATGAGTATGACAAGACCCAACAGAGGGACCGCAAGCGATAAAAGGAGCAGCGATTTCAAGCTGAGCCTTCCCATAGACCACGCCCTCCGAAGCCTAATACTAGCTAAGATTACAAATGCGACGGCGCCATTTATACGAAATTTTGAGTTACACCGCTCAGTTCCGGAGCGCCCACCTACTCCGCCGGCTGCAGCCTCGCCGCCACGGGCCTCTGACGGCGAAGCTTCCGCCGCAGCCAGTCGATGGCGAGGAACACCACCGGCGTCGTGTAGAGCGTCACGATCTGCGAGACGACCAGACCGCCGATCATGGTGACGCCGAGCGGCTCGCGCAGCTCGGAACCGACCCCGAGGCCCAGCGCCACCGGCAGGGCGCAGAACACGGCGGCGAGCGTGGTCATGGTGATCGGGCGGAAGCGCAGCTTCGCCGCTTGGAGAATCGCCTCGCGTGGATTCATCCCGTGCTCGCGCTCGGCGGTCAGCGCGAAATCCACCATCAGGATGCCGTTCTTCTTCACGATGCCGATCAGCAGGATGATGCCGATCAGCGCCACGAAGTTGAAATCCATGTGCAGCGCCATCAGCGCCAGCAGCGCCCCCAGCCCGGCCGAGGGGATGGTCGAGAGGATCGTGAACGGGTGGGCGTAGCTCTCGTAGAGGATACCCAGCACGACATACATGGCGACGATCGCGGTGAGCAGGATCACCGGCATCTCGCCGGCCGACTGCTTCGCCTGCAGCGCATCGCCGGCGAAGGCGGTGGTGATGTCGGCCGGCAGATGGAGATCGGCCACCGCCTTGTCGATCGCGTCCATCGCCGTGCCGACCGCCTCGTCGGCCTTGGTGTTGAAGCCGATGGTGATTGCCGGCAGCTGCCCCTGGTGGTTGATCTGCACCGGCGCCAGCGTCTGGTTCTGCTTGGTCACCGCCGCGACCGGCACCGCCTTGCCGCCCGGCAAATAGAGCCGGTCGAGCCCTTCCGGCCCTTCCTGGTCCTGCGGCTTGACCTCCAGGATGACCTTGAACTGGTTCAGCTCGTCATACATCGTCGCGACCTGGCGCTGGCCGAACGCGTCGTAGAGCGTCTGGTCGATGGCCATCGGCGAGACGCCGAGCTTCGCGGCGCTCTGGCGGTCGATCGAGAGCGTGGTCTGCAGCCCGCTCGAATCCTGGTCGGTCGCGAGATCCGTCACTTCCGGCAGCGTGGCGAGCTTGGCGCGGATGACCTCCGTCCAATGCTGCAGCGCCGCCATGTCGTGGCCGCCCTGCACCGTGTACTGGTAGCGCGACTTGCCCGAGCGGCCGCCGAAGCTGAAATCCTGCACCGGCGAGAGATAGGTATCGATGCCGACGACCGTGGCAAGCTTCGGCCGCAGCCGGTCGATCACCTGCTCGACCCTTATGCCGCGCTCGGCGATGGGCTTGAGGTTGATGGTCAGGCTGCCGTTGTTGAGCCCGCCGGTCCAGAAGCTGACGCCGATGCTGGAGGTCAGGCTGTCGACGGCGGGATCGTCGAGGATCACCTTGGCGACCGCCTTCTGGCGCTCGGCCATCGCGGCGAAGGAGATGTCCGGCGGCGCGTCGGTGGTGCCGCGGATCACGCCGGTATCCTGAGTCGGCATCATCCCCTTCGGCACGACGCCGTAGAGAACGATCGTGCCCGGGATCAGGATGAAGACGACGAACACCAGCATCACGACCTTGGCGGCCATGCTGTTCAGGATCCAGGCGAGGCTCCTCGCGTAGAGCGCCACCAGCCACTCCGTCCACGCCTCCATCCTGCGGGCAAACGGGCCTTGCATGCGCCGGCCGGTGTCGCGCGACAGCAGCCGGGCGCACATCATCGGCGTCAGGGTCAGCGACACCACGGCGGAGATGGCGATCGCGGCGGAGAGCGTGACGCTGAACTCGCGGAGGAATCGCCCCATCATGCCCGGCGCGAAGAGCAGCGGCAAAAGGGCCGCCAGCAGCGACGCGGTGATCGAGATGATGGTGAAGGCCATGTGCCGCGTGCCGCGGATCGCCGCCGCCATCGGCGGCACGCCCTGCTCGATCAGCCGGACGTTGTTCTCGATCATCACGATCGCGTCGTCGACCACGAAGCCGACCGCGATCATCAGCGCCATCAGCGACAGATTGTCGA
Source organism: Allostellaceae bacterium (assembly GCA_035308865.1). Taxonomy (GTDB): domain Bacteria; phylum Pseudomonadota; class Alphaproteobacteria; order ATCC43930; family CGMCC-115725; genus DATGFU01. The sequence goes on from DATGFU010000569.1 coordinate 6,791, forward strand.
GCGTGAAGCCGCAGAGATACATGACCGCGAAGGTCGTGCAGAGCGACACCGGAATGGTCAGGCTGGGGATGACCGTCGCCCAGAATCGCCGCAGGAAGACGGCGATCACCATCACCACCAGGAAGATCGACAGCAGGATCGTCCGGTCGACGTCGCGGATCGCCTGACGGATCGTCACCGTCCGGTCGGCCGTGACCTTGACCTCGATCCCCGGCGGCAGCCAGCGGCGCAGCTGCGGCATCGCCGCCTGCACCCGGTCCACGACGTCGACCATATTGGACTGGGGCTGCTTCTGGACGGAGACGACGACCGCCTTCTCGGTGTTCCACCAGCCGGCCAGCTTGTTGTTGGCCACGCTGTCGGTGACGCGGGCGACGTCGCCCAGCCTGACCGGCGCGCCGTTGCGCCAGGCGACGACCACCGGCTTGAACCCGGCAGCATCGTGCAGCTGGTCGTTGGCGGCGACCGCCCAGCTCTTGTCGGTTCCGTCGAGGCTGCCCTTGGGGCTGTCGACGGTGGCGGCCTGGATCGCCTTGCGCACATCTTCGAGTGACAGGCCGGTCCCCGCGAGCGCCGCCGGATCGACCTGCACCCGCACCGCGCTCGCCTCGGCGCCCGAGATGTTGACCTGCGCCACGCCTTCGAGCTGTGACAGCTTCTGCGCCACGATCGTGTCGGCGTAGTCGTAGACCCGGCTCGACGGCAGGGTGGTGCTGGTCAGCGCCAGGGTGATGACCGGCGCCCAGTTCGGGTTGGCCTTGAAATAGGCCGGCCGGCGCGGCAGGTCGGCCGGCAGGTTGGGTGCGGCCGCGTTGATCGCCGCCTGGACGTCGCGGGCATCGTCCTCGAGATCGCGGTCGAGGTCGAACTGGATCACCACCGTCGACGAGCCGATGCTGTTGACCGAGGTCATCTCGGTGATGCCGGCGATGGTGCCGAGCTGCCGTTCCAGCGGCGTCGCCACCGACGACGCCATGGTCTCGGGCGAGGCGCCGGGCAGCTGCGTCGAGACGAAGATGACCGGGAACTCGAAGATCGGCAGCGACGAGATGCCGAGCTGCGTATAGCCGGCCAGTCCCAGCAGCATCAGCCCGATCATCAGCAGGCTGGTCGCCACCGGCCGCCGGATGAACGGCTCGGAGAGGCTGGCGGGCTTCATGACGATGGAGCGGACGGATAGACCCCCACCCAACCCTCCCCCGCAAGCGGGAGAGGGCTCGTTCCTCCCTCTCCCGCAGAGCGGGGGAGGGCCGGGGTGGGGGTGTTTCCGGAGATGCTCATTCCGCCGCGCGCGCTTCTTCCGGCTCCTCGACCGGTGTCGGGACGAGGCGCAGCTTGCGGCGCACCCGCCGCTGCAGGCGGTCGAAGGCGAGGTAGATGACCGGCGTCGTGTAAAGCGTGAGGAACTGGCTCAGCACGAGGCCGCCGACAATGGCGATGCCGAGCGGCTGGCGCAGCTCCGAGCCGGTGCCGCTCCCCAGCGCCAGCGGCAGGGCGCCCAGCAGCGCCGCCATCGTCGTCATCATGATCGGGCGGAAGCGCAGCAGGCAGGCCTGGTGGATGGCCTGCTCCGGCGCCATCGCCTGGGTTCGCTCCGCGTCGAGCGCGAAGTCGATCATCATGATCGCGTTCTTCTTCACGATGCCGATCAAGAGGATGATGCCGATCAGCGAGATCACGTTGAGATCGTTGCCGGTCGCCATCAGCGCCAGCAGCGCCCCCACGCCAGCCGAGGGCAGGGTCGAGAGGATCGTTATCGGGTGGACGTAGCTCTCATAGAGGATGCCCAGCACGATGTAGACGGTTACGATCGCCGCCAGGATCAGGATCGGCTCGTTGGCGAGCGAGCGGCGGAACTCGGCGGCGGAGCCCGTGAAGCTGGTTGCCACCGTCTCGGGCAGGCCGATCTGCTGCTCGGCCACGGCGATGCCGTCGAGCGCATTCCCGAGCGAATATCCCGGCGTCACGTTGAAGGAGAGCGTCACCGCCGGGAACAGCCCGACATGGCTGGCCAGGAGCGGCGCGTTGCGGGTCTCCGGCGTCGTGATCGAGGACAGCGGCACCACCTGGCCGGTCTGCGACTTGACGTAGAGCTGGCCGAGCGCCGCGGGATCGGCGCGCGCCGCCGGATCGACCTCCAGGATGACGTGGTACTGGTTCATCTGGGTGAAGATCGTCGCGATCTGGCGCTGGCCGAAGGCGTCGTAGAGCGTGTCGTCGATCGCCTGCACGCCGATGCCGAGCCGCGAGGCCGCGTCGCGGTCGATCTTGAGCGCAGCCTGCAGCCCGTTCGACTGCTGGTCCGAGGCGACGTCGATGAGCGCCGGCTGCCGGCGCATCGCCGCCACCAGCCGCGGCGCCCATTGCGCCAGCTCGTCGCTGTTCGCGTCGACCAGTGTGTACTGGTACTGCGTCCGCGTCACGCGGTTGTCGATCTGGATGTCCTGGACGGATTGCATCGAGAGATCCATCCCCTCGATGCCAGCGACCGAGCGCTTGAGCCTCCGGATGACCTGGTCGGCGTTTTCCGAGCGCTCGGTGCGCGGCTTCAGGTTGATGTAGAGCCGGCCGGTATTGCCCGTCGCGTTGACCGTTCCGGTGCCGACGAAGGAGCTGACCGCGACCACGGCCGGGTCGCGGCGCACGATCGCCGCCACGCGCTGCTGGCGCTCGGCCATCGCAGCGAAGGAAATGTCGTCGGCGGCATCCGTGACGCCGACGATGAGGCCGGTGTCCTGCTGCGGCAGGAAGCCCTTCGGCACGACGACATAGAGCAGCAGCGTCGCGACCAGCGTGCCGACCGTGAAGGCGAGAGTCGGCCGCTGGTGGCGCAGCACCCAGCGTAAGCCCCGGTCGTAGCCGGCCAGGAGA
>DATGFU010000570.1:0-7265 GCA_035308865.1 Allostellaceae bacterium
TAACGCTCGCAATGACGAAATGAGATGTTCGAGCCTTGAGTCCAAACGATTTAGCAAGGTCGTCCCGGCGAAGGCCGGGACCCATAATAACCCCAGGCCTGCGTTTTGTGATGATCGTCAGCCAACGAGCGCCGCAGATAGATTCCGCGGTATGGGTCCCGGCCTTCGCCGGGACGACGCCGAACGGACAATCCTACCCCAGCAACACCGCGTCGGCGCCGTTCACCGTCTCCGCGCCATCCGTCACGCTCTTCTCCAGCGAGGGGGCCTGCACCGAGACGTTTTCGGCGAAGAAGCGCGCCAGCGCGACATAGCGACTGGCATCGCCGAGCTGCTCGGCACGCGCGGCGAGCGCTTCGGAGGCGAGATAGCAGCCGCCGAGGGTGGCGCCGAACGACGCGCTCGCCGGCGCCACGCCCTATCTGCGCCTGTTCGGGGCGGTGGCGAGGCGTTCGAGCAGCCAGCGGCTGGCGCGCTCCAGCGCGCCGAGCGCATCGCGCAATTTTTGTCCGGTGGTGCCGAAGGCGGGATCGTTGAGGCCCTCGACCTGCTTGACGGTCTGGTCGAGCTCGGCGAGCAGCGCCCACACCGAGGCGCCGCCATTGGCGCCGAGCTTGCGGGTGACGAGGTCGATCGCCTGGATGCCGTTGGTGCCTTCATAGATCGGCGTGATGCGGGCGTCGCGATAATGTTGCGCGGCCCCGGTCTCCTCGATGAAGCCCATGCCGCCATGGATCTGCATGGCCAGCGAGCTGTTCTCGACGGCGAGATCGGTGCCCCAGGCCTTGACCAGCGGGATCAGCAGGTCGAGCCGTAACTGGGCCGCCTGCCGAGCCGTCTCGTCCGGCGCATGATGGGCGCGATCGGCTTGCCCGGCCGCGTAGTAGGCGAGACCGCGCGCCGCCTCCGTCGTGGACTTCATCTGGAGCAGCATGCGGCGCACATCGGGATGCCAGACGATCGGGTGCGGACCTTCGCCGGCCGCGACGAGCGGCCGCCCCTGCACCCGGTTACGGGCATAGTCCCGCGCCGCCTGGTAGGCGCGTTCCGAGAGCGCAATGCCCTGCAGCCCGACATGCAGCCGGGCCGTGTTCATCATCGTGAACATGTTCTCCATGCCACGATTCTCGGCGCCGACCAGGAAACCGATCGCGCCGCCGTTGTCGCCGTAGCTCATGACGGCGGTGGGGCTGGCATGGATGCCGAGCTTGTGCTCCAGCGACACGACGCGGAGATCGTTGCGCTCGCCCGGCCGTCCCTCGGCATCGGGCAGGAATTTCGGCACCAGGAACATCGAGATGCCGCGCGTGCCGGCGGGTGCGCCGGGTGTGCGGGCCAGCACCAGGTGGATCACGTTCTCGGCGAGGTCGTGATCGCCATAGGTGATGAAGATCTTCTGCCCGGTGATCCGCCAGCGGTCGCCGTCCGGCTCGGCGCGGGTACGGACGGCGCCGACATCCGAGCCCGCCTGCGGCTCGGTCAGGTTCATCGTGCCGGTCCAGTTACCGGAGACGAGGTGCGGCAGGTAGATACGCTGCTGCTCCGGCGAACCGTGGCGGTCCAGCGCCTCGACTGCCGCCGCGGTCAGGAGCGGGCAGAGCGAGAAGGCGAGGTCGGCGCTGTTCCACATTTCGCCGACCGCGATCGCGACCGTGGCCGGGAGCGCCTGCCCGCCCCATTGCTCGGGGAAGGGCAGGCTGTTCCAGCCGCCCTCGACGAAGCCGCGATAGGCCGCCTGCGTGCCCGGCGGCGTGCGGACGACGCCGTTCTCGAGGCGCGAAGGCGCCTTGTCGCCGACCGCGTTGAGCGGCGCCAGCACCTCGCGCGCGAACCTGGCGGCCTCCTCGAACACGGCGCCGACCGTCTCGGGATCGGCCGCCTCGCAGCCGGGCAGCTCGGCGATACCCGGCGCCATCGCGTTGAGCGTGGCGCGGATGGTGGCGAGCGGCGGGTCGTAGACGGTCATCTTCGTTCCTCCGCGGCGGCCAGGGCCGTATTGGGCAGCACCTTGCCGGGGTTCATGATGCCATGCGGATCGAGCGCACGCTTCACCCGTGCCATCAGTTCCAGCTCCAGCGGCGCCTTGTAGCGGGCGATCTCGTCGCGCTTGAGCCGGCCGATCCCGTGCTCGGCGCTGATCGATCCGCCGTGGCGGGCGACGATGCCGTGGACGATGTCGTTGAACTCCGACCAACGGGCGAGGAAGCCGGCCCGGTCTGCGCCCTCCGGCTGCGACAGGTTGAAATGGATGTTGCCGTCGCCGACATGGCCGAACGGTACGGGCCGGATGCCCGGCAGTCTCGTCGTGACCGCGGCTGTGGCCTCGCGGATGAAGCCGGCGACCGAGGCGACCGGCACGGAAACGTCGTGCTTGATCGACCCGCCCTCGTGGCGCTGGGCCTCGACCATGCCCTCCCGAATGCGCCAGAGATCCCGCCGCTGCGCCTCGCTGGTCGCGATGGCGCCGTCGGTGATGAGCCCGGCCTCCAGGGCGTCGCCGAGCAGGCGCTCCAGGAGCGCCGCGAGCCCGGCCGCCACGGGCGAGGAGATCTCGACCAGCGCGTAGAAGGGGCAGGCTGCTTCCAGAGGATCGGTGACGCCCGGCACATGGCGTTGCGCGAACTCCAGCCCGATCCGCGGGATCAGCTCGAAGGCGGTGAGCTGGTCGCCCGTGGCGGCGCGCGCGCGGGCGAACAGCGCCATCACATCCTCGATTTTCGCCAGGCCGAGGAAGGCGGTAGCGATATCGACCGGCCGTGGGAAGAGCCGCAGCGTTGCGGCCGTGACGATGCCGAGCGTGCCCTCCGCGCCGATGAAGAGCTGCTTCAGGTCGTAGCCGGTATTGTCCTTGCGCAGCGTCCGCAACCCATTCCAGACCCGGCCATCGGGCAGCACGACCTCCAGCCCCAGCACGAGATCACGCGTGGTACCGTAGCGCAGCACCTGGATGCCGCCGGCATTGGTCGAGATGTTGCCGCCGATCCGGCAGCTGCCTTCGGCGCCCAGGCTGAGCGGGAACAGGCGGTCGGCCTCTTCCGCGGCGCGCTGGATATCGGCCAGCACGCAGCCGGCCTCGGCGGTGAGGGTGAAGTTCGCCGGATCGATCGCGCGAATGCGGGAAAGCCGGGTGGTGTCGAGCACGATCGACCGGCCGTCCGGCACGCCGCCGCCGCAAAGACCGGTGTTGCCGCCCTGTGGCACGATCGGCAGCCTCGCCTCTGCGCAGAGGCTCACGACCGCCGCCACCTCCACCGTCGAGTCCGGTCGCACAACGAGCTCCGTGCTGCCGTGCCACAACCCGCGTTGCTCGATGAGATGCGGTTCGACATCCGCAGGATCGGCGAGCCAGCCCTTCGGGCCGACGACGGATTTGATGCGGTCGAGCACGGGATCGATCATCGCCTGCTCTATAGCACGAGCGAAGGGCTGACGGACCTCGTCAACCCCGCGGCGCGGCGGCGCGGCGGAGGCGGTCGTTAATCGCGGCGCCCAATCCGGTCTCCGGGATCGCCATCACGGCGATCGTGGTGAAGGGCTTCCGGTCGAAGGCGCGCAGGGTCGCGAACAGCTTCGCCGCCGCCTCGGTGAGATCGGCCTTTGCCGAGAGCTGCACGTCCGGCTCAATCCCGGCCGGTGGCGGTCCGAACGCCACGAACGCCTCGCCCGGCCGTCGGTCGACGGCGTCCAACCGGACCGGCAGCAAGGGGGCGTAATGGCTGGCGGAAAGGCCGGGCGATGCGCGCGCCACGCCTTCGTCGACCCGCTCGCCGAGCTCCAGCGGTCCGAGCACCGCCTCTAGCGCCGCCTGCGCAACGCCGCCTGGCCGCAGCAGACGGGGCACGGGACCGGACAGGTCGACCACGGTGGATTCGATGCCGAGCCGGCACGGGCCGCCATCGAGGATCATCGAGACGGCGCGGCCAAGCTCCGACCGGACATGCTCGGCCGTGGTCGGGCTGATCCGGCCCGACCGGTTGGCGCTGGGCGCGGCGATCGGCCGCCCGGCGGCGCGCAACAGGGTCTGGGCCAGCGGATGCGCCGGTACCCGGACCGCGATGCTGTCGAGCCCGGCGCTGACCAGCAGGCTGGCGCGGCAATCGGGCGTGCGCTTCAACACCAGGGTGAGCGGTCCCGGCCAGTAGAGATCGGCAAGCCGGCGCGCGTCGGCGGTGAATTCGCCCAGGCGCCCGGCCGCCTCGCGATCGGGAAGATGGACGATCAGCGGATTGAAGCGCGGGCGGCCCTTGGCGGCGAAGATGCGGGCCACGGCGCGATCGTCCGTGGCATCGCCGCCGAGTCCGTAAACGGTCTCGGTCGGGAATGCGACCAGCTCGCCGTTGCGCAGCCGCTCGGCTGCCTCGAAGATCTGCCGTGGACCGCCATCCATGTCATCAATGTCGTCCTTTGGTGGCGGTCGCGCCAGACCGCTCCGCGCAAAACGCCAGCGCACTTGCGTCATATCTTGTTGCAGCGCACAATTGCGGGATGGCAGGCAAGGTCATCACGATTGCCCAGCAGAAGGGCGGCGCCGGCAAGACCACGGTGGCGATCCATCTCGCGCTCGCCTGGCATCATGCAGGCCACCGCGTGGCGCTCATCGATATCGATCCGCAGGCCAGCCTCGCGCAGTGGTTCGAGCTTCGCAAGGCGGCACTTGGCGCCAAGCCGGACCCGACCGTGACTGCTGTTGCCGGGTGGCGGGCCAGCCCCGAGATCGACCGGGCGCGGCAGGTGGTCGACCTCGTCATCGTCGACAGTCCGCCCCATGCCGAAACCGAAGCCAAGACCGCGATCCGCTCGGCCGATCTCGTGGTGATTCCCGTCCAGCCGAGCCCACTCGATCTCTGGGCAAGTCGGCCGACGATCGAACTCGCACGGCTGGAGCGCCGCCGCGCCGTGCTGGTGCTGAACCGCGTCTCGCCGCGCAGTCCCATCGCCGTCGAGATGGCGGAGGCGGCGAAGGGGCTGGGCGCGGAGTTGGCGAGCGCGCGCCTCGGCAGCCGCGGCAGCTTCGCGGCCGCCATTGCCGTCGGACGCGGGGTCGGCGAGACGGCGCCCGATACGATCGCCGCCCGCGAGGCAGCCAAGCTTGCGCGTGAGATCCTGCGCCGGGCCGGCGGCTGAACTGCGGCTCTTGCGGCAATGCCGCGCTTGGCGTGGAGAGGCGGATTGCCGCAAGATGTGCCGCGATGATGTTGCGGGATCAATCATGACGAGGGTGCTGGCCCTCCTGGCGGCGTTGCTGCTCGCGCCGCCGGCGCTGGCGGCCGAGAGCGCGGCGATCACCACGGCGCATGCGACGGTGACGCTGGTCTCGGCAGCGGACTCGGTCGAGCCCGGCAAGCCGGTACGGCTCGGCCTCCGCTTCCGCATGGCGCCGGGATGGCACATCTACTGGTCCAACCCGGGCGATGCCGGGCAGGCGCCCGAGTTCAAGCCGACCCTGGCGTCCGGCGTCACCGCCGGCGAGTTCGACTGGCCGGTGCCGAGCCGGGTCCTCGACGGGCCTGTCATGACCTATGCCTATTCGGGCGAGGTGATGCTGCCCTTCACGGTCAGCGGCGCGAGCGGACCGCTCAAGGTCGACGGGTCGGCATCGTGGCTGATCTGCCAGAAGGTCTGTGTTCCGGAAGAAGGCAATCTCACACTGGACCTGCCTGTCGGCTCGGGCACGCCCTCGGCCGAGGCGGGTTTGTTCGCCGCGGCCGATGCACAGCTGCCACGGCCGTCGCCCTTCGCGGCTTCGGTGGCGCCGGACGGCACGCTCTCGCTGACCGGCGAGGGCCTGTCCCCCGCGACCGTCAAGGATGCCTGGTTCTTCCCCGCGACCTGGGGCGCCATCGTCAACGCCGCGCCACAGAATGTGACAGTCGGCGACGGTAGGCTGACCCTGGCGCTGCAGCCGGGCGATGCCTTCCATCCGGGCGACGGGCTTGCGGGCGTGGTGGTGCTGCGCGATCCGTCCGGACAAGAGACCGGGCTGGCCATGGCGGCGAAGCCCGGACCGCCGGTCGCGGCCGGGTCAGCGGCGGGCGGCCTGGCCGAGACGCTGCTCTTCGCCTTTCTCGGCGGGCTGATCCTGAACCTGATGCCCTGCGTCTTCCCGGTGCTGGCGATGAAGGCGCTGGCGCTTGTTCGGCTCTCCGGCGTCGAGCAACGTGCGGTGCGAGCTCATGCGGTGTGGTACGCGGCCGGCGTGCTCTCCGCCTTCGCGGCGCTGGCCGTTGTGCTGCTGGCGGTGCGCGCGGCGGGCGGGGTCGCTGCCTGGGGCTTCCAGTTCCAGTCGCCGGTTTTCGTGGCCGCGACGGCCTGGGTGCTGTTCGCCGTCGGCCTCAGCCTCTCGGGCGTGTTTACGGTCGGCAACACGATGACCGGTCTCGGCCAGGAGCTGACCGCCCGCGGCGGCCATGCCGGCAGCTTCTTCACCGGGCTGCTGGCCGTGGTCGTGGCGACACCGTGCACGGCGCCGTTCATGGGGGCAGCCGTGGCGGCGGCGCTCGCCGCGTCGGCGCCGGTCGCGATCGCCACGTTCCTGGTGATGGGGTTGGGCCTTGCCGCACCCTATACGCTGCTCGCGCTGGTGCCGGGCCTCGCCCGGTTCCTGCCGCGGCCGGGACGGTGGATGGAGGTCCTGAAACAGGGGCTCGCCTTCCCGATGTACGCCGCCGCCGCATGGCTGGTCTGGGTGATGACGCAGCTGGGCGGCTCCGACGGCGTGCAGGCGACGGTGGCGGGCCTCGTGCTGGTGGGCTTCGCTGCCTGGGCCTATGGCGCGAGCCAGGGGGTGGAGGGTCGCGGCCGCTGGCTCGGCCTCGCCGCCGCGGCGGCAGCGTTGGTTGCCTCGGCCGCCATTCTTCCAGGCCTGACGGCGGCGGCGCCGGATGCCAAGGCCGAGACGGTGGCCGGGGAGGAGCCGTTCTCCTCGGCGCGGCTGGCCGCCTTGCGGGCCGACGGACGGCCGGTCTTCGTCGACATGACGGCGGCCTGGTGCGTGACCTGCCTCGTCAACGAGCGCGTGGCGCTTTCGCCGACGGCCGTACGCGACGCTTTCGCCCGTAATCATGTCGCCTATCTCAGGGGCGACTGGACGCGCCAGGACCCCGACATCACGCGCTACCTGCGTGACAATGGCCGCGATGGCGTGCCGTTATATGTCTACTACCCCCCACACGACGGCCGTCCCACGGTGCTGCCGCAGATCCTGACCGAGAACACGTTGATCGGCGCGCTGAAGGGCGGTTAACCGCTGGCTGGCAACACGCGCG
>DATGFU010000571.1:0-2633 GCA_035308865.1 Allostellaceae bacterium
CGCAAGCGGCACCGGCCCCGCATCGTCGATCAGCAGCGTGCCGATCGCCACCATCTGGATCCCGGTCTTCCATTTTGCGAGCCGGCTGACCGGCAGGCCGACGCGCAGGCCGGCCAGAAACTCGCGCAGCCCGGAGACCAGGATCTCCCGCGCGAGGATGACCAGAGCCGGGAGCAGCGTCGGCATGGGCAGACGGCGGAACGCCACCAGCATCATCAGCGCCACCGCCACCAGAAGCTTGTCGGCGATCGGGTCGAGGAAGCGGCCGAAGGCGGAATACTGCTGCCAGCGCCGCGCCAGGTGGCCGTCCAGCCAGTCGGTGATGCAGGCGGCCGTGAAGAGCCCGCACGAGATCCACTCCGACCACGGCGGCGGCAGATAGAACGCCGCCACCACCAGCGGAATGACGGCGATGCGCGAGAGCGTCAGGATATTGGGGAGGTTGGTCGGCATGGGGCGGCGGCATCTTAGCCCCGTTGACCGCCGCCGGTCAGCCCCCTGCGGCCAAGGGGCCGGCAGCGATCCCCGACCGGGAGTGGCACCGCCTCGCCGCGGATGCTAGACCGGGCGCGCCCTCCCCCGAAAGCCGCAGGCAATGAGCGCAACCCCCGTTCGGTCGAAATTCAGGAAGAAGCCGGCAGCACGAAAGCCGGCCAAGAGCCGGGCCAGAAAGGTCCTCGAATCCCCCCGGCCGGTCGGCTGGAAGACCAGCGATGCGGAGGAGATCGAGCTGCGGCGTTGGCGGGGCCGCACCGAGATCGAGTCGATCGAGGCCCTGGAGCCGGCTTTCGGCCTGTTCGGCACGTTCCGCGTGCGCTCGGGTTCGGGCGGCCTCTACGAGGTGGAAATCCGCGATCTCGCCGGTCCCAACAATTCCTGCGGATGCATCGACCATCGCGTAAACGGGCTCGGCACCTGCAAGCACATCGAAGGCGTCCTCGCCGCGCTGAGGGGGCGCAGCGGGGCGCGCGCTTTCCGTCGCACCGCGGCGGAAGGGTCGCCGCGGGTCGAGATCTTTGCGGCGCGCGCCGGCGAGGCGCGCCCGATGATGCTGGCAAGCCGCGCGCCGGGCGCCGCGGCGCCGGCATGGCTCGCGCCCTTCCTGACCGAGGACGGCGCTCTGAAGACCGAACCGGCCGACATCGCTGCCCTTCTCGAAGCCGCGGGCGCGGCCCCGGCGGAGGTACGCGTGTCCCGCCATTTCGGTCCGTGGCTCGATCGCGAGCGGCGGCTCGCCGTGCGCGGGGCGGCGCGCGAAGCCTTCCTCGCCGACATCGCGGCGGGACGCGCAAGCTGGGACGTCGTCAAGCACCCCCTCCTGCCCTATCAGCGCGAGGGCGCCCTGCATCTCGTCTTCGGCGAGCGCGTGCTGCTGGCGGACGAAATGGGCCTTGGCAAGACCGTCCAGGCGATCGCCGCCTGCGAGATCCTGGCCCGTCTCAAAGGCATCCGCCGTGTGCTCGTGGTCTCGCCCGCCTCGGTCAAGGCCGAATGGGAGGACCAGATCGCGCGCTTCACCGAGCGGCGCTCCCGGTTCGTCGTCGGCCTGCGTCCGGAGCGCCTGAGGCGCTACGCCGACCCGGAATTCTTCACGCTCGTCAATTACGAGCAGGTCGTCAACGACGCGGAGGAGATCAACCGCATCCTCCAGCCCGATGTCGTGGTGCTGGACGAGGCCCAGCGCATCAAGAACTGGCAGACCAAGACGGCCCGCAAGGTCAAGTCGCTGCGCTCGCCCTACGCCTTCGTGCTGACCGGCACGCCGCTGGAGAACCGCATCGACGAGACCTATTCGATCGTGCAGTACCTCGATCCCGAGCTCTTCGGACCGCTGTTCCGCTTCAACCGCGACTTCTACGAGCTGGACGAGCGCGGCCGTCCGGCCGGCTACCGCAATCTCGACGAGATGCACAAGCGCCTTTCAGGCGTCATGCTGCGCCGGCGCAAGCGCGACGTCGAGGACGAGCTGCCCGGCCGGACCGTCAAGACCTTCTTCGTGCCGATGGCGGACGAGCAGGCGGCGCGCTACGCCGACTACGAGATGCGGGCGCGGCGGCTCGCCGCCATCGCGGAGCGCCGGCCGCTGACCAAGGAGGAGTTCGACCGGCTCCAGCAGTTCCTCGCCTGCATGCGGATGATCTGCGACACCCCGGCCATCCTCGATCCGGCTTGCCGCATCTGCCCCAAGCTGGAAGAGCTGGAGGGCATCCTGGACGGGCTCTTCGACGAGGACGGCCGCAAGATCGTCGTCTTTTCCGAATGGGTCCGCATGCTGGAGATGGTGCGCGAGCTGGCCGGCGAGATGGGCATCGACTGTGCCTGGCACACGGGCGACGTGCCGCAGCTGCGCCGGCGCGCGGAGATCGCGCGTTTCCGCCAGGATCCCTCCTGCCGGCTGTTCCTCTCGTCGGATGCCGGCGCGGTCGGCATCAACCTGCAGATGGCGAACTGCGTCATCAACCTGGACCTGCCCTGGAACCCGGCCAAGCTCGAGCAGCGCATCGCGCGGGTCTGGCGGAAGGGCCAGTTGAAGCCTGTCACGGTCGTCAACCTCGTGACCGAGAAGTCGATCGAGCACTCGATCCTGCATCTCCTGGCGCACAAGCAGTCGCTGGCCGATGGCGTGCTCGACG
>DATGFU010000572.1:0-3985 GCA_035308865.1 Allostellaceae bacterium
TGAGCTGCGCATCCTCCGCGCGCGCGCTTGCAGTCATGAAAACCGCCGTCGCAATCGTCACGGCGGGCAGAAATCCAAGCTTCATCGGGTTTCCTCGAACGATGATTATCCAGGCGAATTCGGCCGGTACGACGGTCTCGCGCCCTCTTGCGGCAACCGTAGCACGGGCGCTCGGACGCACCCAAACCCCCTCGTTTGGCACTTGACAGATCGGGGCGCCACCCCGACCATCGTAGCAGATGCGGGAGAGACCGGCCTCGCAAGGGGTCGGCGCCGAAGGAGCAACCGCCCCGGAAACTCTCAGGCAAAAGGACCGCATCCGCAACCTGACTCTGGAGAGTGGGGCGTCAGCCCCCGCCGACGGGGTAAGTTCCGCACCGTTTCGAGGCGGAACGAAACTCTCAGGCCCATGACAGAGGGGGCGCAGGACGGAAGGCGACTTCCGGCCGGGATGGGGCGCCTTTGGACTTGCTGCATACACCTCTGGACGCGCTGCACCGCGCCGCCGGTGCCCGCATGGTCGGGTTCGCCGGCTACGACATGCCGTTGCAATACCCGAGCGGCATTATCGCCGAGCACAACCACACGCGCCAGGCGACCGGGCTGTTCGACGCCTCGCATATGGGCCAGATCCGCGTCACGCCACGGTCCGGCACGGTTGCCGACGCCGCGGCTGCGCTCGAGGCCCTGGTTCCCGGCGACATCCCGTCGCTGGCCGTGGGGCGTCAGCGCTACACCCAGTTCACCACGGCAGACGGCGGAATCCTCGACGACCTGATGGTCGCGCGGCTGGACGGCGCGCTGTTGCTTGTCGTCAACGCCTCGCGCAAGCACGACGACCTCGCGCTGCTGCGCAGCCGGCTGGAGCCGGACTTCGCCGTCGAGCTGCTGGACCGCGGACTGCTGGCGCTGCAGGGGCCGAAAGCCGCGGATTGTCTTGCCTCGCTGGCCCCCGCCGTCGCCGGGATGCGGTTCATGGACGTCGGCGAGATCGTCCTGGCGTACGTGCCCTGCTTCGTCTCCCGCTCCGGCTATACCGGCGAGGACGGGTTCGAGATTGGCGTCCCGTCCGCCCAGATGGAGACAGTTGCACGGCTTATGCTCGCCGATCCGGCGGTCCGCCTGGCCGGCCTCGCGGCCCGGGACTCGCTGAGGCTCGAGGCGGGCCTCTGCCTCTGCGGCGCCGATCTCGACTCCGAGACCTCGCCGATCGAGGCCGGGCTCGGCTGGAGTATCCGCCGCGCAGGCGAAAGCTTTCCCGGCGCCGATCGGATCCGGCGCGAGCAGGCGGAGGGTCCGGCCCGTCGCCGGGTCGGTCTCCGCGTCGAGGGGCGCATCCCGCTGCGCGCCGGCGCCGAGCTTTTCAGCGAGGCAGGGCCGGCCGGCCGGGTCACCTCGGGCGGCTTCGCCCCCACGATCAACGCGCCCGTCGCCATGGCCTATGTTGCCGCCGAGCAGGCCGCACCCGGCACGCCGCTCTTCGCCGAGATTCGGGGCAACCGCGTCGCCGCGACGGTGACGAAGCTGCCCTTCGTTCCCTCCCACTACCGCCGCTGAGGTCCGAACATGAAAGCCTATACGCCAGAGCACGACTGGGTCGAAATCGACGGAGACACGGCGCGGGTGGGCGTGACCGGCCACGCCCAGGAGCAGATCGGCGACGTCGTCTTCGTCGAGCTGCCGGCGGTCGGGAAATCGCTGACCAAAGGCGAGGTCGCGGCGGTCGTCGAGTCGGTCAAGGCCGCCTTCGAGATCTTCGCGCCCCTGAGCGGCACGGTTACCGAGATCAACGAAAGCCTTTCCGGCGATCCGGCGCTGGTCAACAGCGCGGCCGAGACCGGGGGGTGGCTGTTCGCCTTGCGCCTGTCCGATCCGGGCCAGGCCGCCTCGCTGCTCGACGAGGCCGCCTACCAGGCCCTGCTGCATTGACCGGGAGTTCAAGACCATGACCGGGAACATTGTCGCCGGCGAGTTCGATTTCGCGGCGCGCCATATCGGGCCGTCGGCGGCCGAGCGCCGCGACATGCTGCGCACGGTGGGCGCGGATTCGCTCGACGCCCTCATCGCCGAGACCGTGCCAGGCTCGATTCGCCAAGCCGCACCGCTCGATCTGGGGTCGGCGCTCGGCGAGGCGGAGATGCTGCGCGCGCTGCGCGGCATCGCCGCCCGCAACAGGGTCTGCATCTCGCTGATCGGCCAGGGCTATCACGGCACCGTGCTGCCGCCGGTGATCCAGCGGAACGTGCTGGAGAACCCGGCTTGGTACACCGCCTACACGCCCTACCAGCCCGAGATCAGCCAGGGCCGGCTCGAGGCGCTGCTCAACTTCCAGACGCTCGTCGCCGACCTCACGGGACTCGACATCGCCAACGCCTCGCTGCTCGACGAGGCAAGCGCCGCGGCGGAAGCTATGGCGATGGCGAAGCGCGTCGCGAAATCGACGTCGCCCCGCTTTTTCGTCGACCGCGCCTGCCATCCGCAGACCATCGCCGTCGTTCGGACCCGGGCGGAGCCGCTCGGCTGGGAGGTGGTCGTGGGCGATCCCGCCGTCGATCTCGATCCCACGGATGTCTTCGGCGCGCTCTTCCAGTATCCCGGCAGCGACGGCGAGATCCGCGATTTCCGGCCGGCCATCCAGCGCCTGCACGAGGCCGGCGCGATCGCCGTCATGGCGGCCGATCCGCTGGCGCTGACGATCCTCGTGCCGCCCGGTGAGCTTGGCGCCGACGTTGCGGTCGGCTCGATGCAGCGCTTCGGCATGCCGATGGGATTCGGCGGACCGCACGCCGCCTATATCGCGACGCGCGACGCCTACAAGCGGGCGCTGCCCGGCCGGCTGGTCGGTGTCTCCAAGGGTGCGCAGGGCGCGCCTGCCTATCGTCTGGCGCTGCAGACGCGCGAGCAGCATATCCGCCGCGAGAAGGCGACCTCGAACATCTGCACCGCGCAGGCGCTGCCGGCGATCGTCGCCTCGATGTACGCGGTCTATCACGGGCCCGAGGGGCTGACGCGGATCGCGCGGCGGGTTCATCGTCTGACCGCGGTGCTGGCGGCTGGCTTGAAGCGCCTCGGCCTGACGGTGGCGAATGCCGTCCATTTCGACACGCTCACGGTCCAGGCCGGTGTTCGGCAAGGGGAGATCATCGGCCGTGCCGAGGCGGCCGGGATCAACCTGCGGGTCGGCGAGGGTGGCCGGATCGGCATTTCGCTCGACGAGACCGTAGCGGAGCAGGTCATCGAGTCGCTCTGGCGCGCCTGCGGCGGCGAACTCGCCTTCGCGGAAATCGCGCAAGGGGTCGCCGCGGCAGTTCCGGAGGGATATGGACGGCGGAGCGCCTTCCTCACCCATCCGGTCTTCCACCGCTACCGGTCCGAGACCGAGCTGATGCGCTACATGCGCCGGCTTGCCGACCGCGACCTGGCGCTCGACCGGACGATGATCCCGCTGGGGTCCTGCACCATGAAGCTCAACGCGGCGGCCGAGATGATGCCGGTGACCTGGCCCGAATTCGCCGATGTCCACCCCTACGCGCCGGCCGCGCAGACGGAAGGCTACGCCCAGCTTTGCGCCGGGCTGGAGGCGCGGCTCTGCGCGATCACCGGCTACGACGCCTTCTCGCTGCAGCCGAATTCGGGCGCGCAAGGCGAGTATGCCGGGCTGCTGGCGATCCGCGCCTGGCACCGCTCGCGCGGCGAGATGCAGCGCAATGTCTGCCTGATCCCCGCCTCCGCCCACGGCACCAACCCGGCCTCGGCGCAGCTTGCCGGGATGAGCGTGGTCGTCGTGGCGACCGACGCGTCCGGCAATGTCGACCTCGCCGATCTCGCCGCCAAGGCCGCGGCCCGTGCCGATACGCTGGCCGCGGTGATGCTGACCTATCCCTCGACCCACGGCGTGTTCGAGGCGCGCGTGCGCGAGATCTGCGACATCGTCCATGCCCGTGGCGGGCAGGTCTATCTCGACGGCGCCAACCTCAACGCCCAG
>DATGFU010000573.1:0-6547 GCA_035308865.1 Allostellaceae bacterium
CGGCGGCCGCCCCAGGTGATTTCCTTGCGGACGATATCGAACATTCAGTTCTCGTTCTTTTCGGGTTTCATGCGGCCCTCCGCACGGGTGCCCGTATGGCACCGGCCGGCCGTCATGATGGTGATCCTCCGGTGAAGCGTCCCGCAAAGCATTGCGGACGCGCGCACGCCTCCCGCCCGCGGATGCGGGGAGGATGGGAGAGGCGGGCGCTGGGTATCGGGCTGTCCTCGGGGACGCTCGTCTTAGCGGCGCAGCCCAAGCCGCTGGACGACCTGCTCGTAACGGGGCGCATCCTTGCGCTTCAGATAGTCGAGCAGGCTGCGGCGCTGGCCGACCATGACCAGCAGCCCGCGGCGGCTGTGGAAGTCCTTGTTGTGACCGGAGAGATGATCCGTCAGGTTACGGATGCGTTCCGAGAGGATCGCGATCTGCACCTCGGGCGAACCGGTGTCGCCTTCCTTGACGGCATATTCCTTGATGAGCGCCTGCTTGCGCTCGGCCGTGATCGACATCGGAACTCTTTCCTTTCAAACGAGGTTCAGGACACGCACCGGCCGTAGCGCGCCCGCATCGATCGCCGCGATTGCAACGAGGATTCCGGCTGCCGAGACCGAGAGGATCGATCCTTCGGCGAGCCGGTCGATGCGCGTCCTATCCGAAGGACAGAGCGGCCGGACAGATTGTCCGTGCCGCAGGCGGAGCGCTTCAGCCACCGTCAAGGCCAGTGCCGGGATGTCGTCCAGCGCGGTCTCGACCGGAAGAAGGTGCTCGGATAACCCGGCTATATGCCCGAGTTCCGCGAGATTTTCCACGGAAATCGCGCGATCGACCGAGAACCGGCCGACGCTGAGGCGGCGCAGCGCCGTGAGATGTCCGACCGTGCCCAGCGCCGCCGCCAGATCCCTCCCGAGACTGCGCATGTAGGCGCCCTTGCCGCAGGCGACCTCGAAGACGGCGTGGCGTTCGTCCTCGATCGCGACGAGATCGAAGCCGTCGATGCGCACGGGCCGCGGCGGCAGCTCCACGATCTCGCCGGCACGTGCCCGGTCGTAGGCGCGCCGGCCCTCGACCTTGATCGCCGAGTAGCGGCTCGGCACCTGCATGATCTCGCCGGTGAAGCGGGGCAGCATTGCGCGGATCGACGCCTCGTCGGGCCGGACGTCGGAGGTTGCGATGACCTCGCCTTCGGCGTCATCCGTCGCCGTGGCCTCGCCCCAGCGGACGGTCATGCGGTAGCGCTTGGCCCCTGCCATCGCCCAGGCGACGGTCTTGGTCGCCTCGCCCAGCGCGATCGGCAGCAGGCCGCTCGCCAGCGGGTCGAGCGTGCCGCCGTGGCCGGCCTTCAGCGCACCGGCGGCGCGGCGGACCTTTGCCAGCGCCTGGGTCGAGCCCATGCCGACCGGCTTGTCCAGCGCGATCCAGCCATGGATCGCCCGCCGCTCAGGCGCCATCGCCGGGCGAATCCAGATCCTTCGCGACGTCGGGCCGGTGCAGCAGCGCGTCGATCCGCTGGGCGTAGTCGAAGCTCTGGTCGAGCTCGAAGGCGAGCGCCGGGGCATAGCGAAGCTGCAGTCGATGCCCGACCACGCCGCGCAGATACGGGGCCGAGCGGCGGAGAGCGACCACGACCTCGGCCGCATGCTCGCCGCCGAGCGGCACGACGAAGGCGGTCGCCTGCTTGAGATCGGGGCTGACCCGGACCTCGGTGACCGTGACCGTCCGGCCCGCGAGGTCGGGATCCCGCAGCTCGCCGCGGCCCAGAACCTCGGCCAGGATGTGGCGCAGCTCCTCGCCGACGCGCAGCTGGCGCTGGCTCTGCGGCTTCCCCGAATGTTTTCTCATTGTCATCTCCGCCGGCGCGGATCGGCGGAATGCGCTTCGCTTGTCCGCCCTACCAGGCCGTAGGGCGGAAAAGCGAAGCGCATTCCGCCATCGACCCTACAATGCCCGCGCGACTTCCTCGACGTCGAAGCACTCGATAACGTCGCCGACCTGGATATTGTCGTAGTTCTCGAACGCCATGCCGCACTCGTAGCCGTCGCGGACTTCCTTCACGTCGTCCTTGAAGCGGCGGAGCGTCTTCAGCGTGCCTTCGTGGATCACGACGCTGTCGCGGAGCAGGCGGACCTTGGCGCCGCGCCGGACGATCCCTTCGGTGACCATGCAGCCTGCGACCTTGCCGATCTTGGTGATTTCGAAGATCGCGCGGATCTCGGCATTGCCGAGGAAGGTCTCCCGCAGCGTCGGGGCGAGCAGGCCTTCGAGCGCCTTCCGGGTATCGTCGATCACGTCGTAGATGATCGAATAGTAGCGGATGTCCACCCCGTCGCGGCGCGCCAGCTCGCGGGCCGAAGGCGTGGCGCGCACGTTGAAGCCGATGACGAACGCGTTCGACGCGCGGGCCAGCGTGATGTCGCTCTCGTTGATGCCGCCGACGCCGCTCAACAGCACGCGCACCGACACCTCGTCGGTGGACATGCCCTTCAGCGAGGCGAGGATCGCCTCGAGCGAGCCCTGCACGTCCGACTTCACCACCACCGGCAGCTCCTTGGCCGAGCCGGCGGCGATCTGGGCGAACATCTCCTCCAGCGTGCCGCGGGCGCCGGCGACATGCGCCGCGTCGCGCTTGCGGCGCTGCCGGAACTCCGTCACCTCGCGGGCGCGGCCCTCGCTTTCAACAACAGAGAAATCGTCGCCGGCGAGCGGCGCGCCGGACAGACCCAGCACCTCGACCGGCGTGCCCGGACCGGCCGACTTCACCTGCTCGCCCTTGTCGTCGAGGAGGGCGCGGACCTTGCCCCACTCGCCGCCGGCCACGAAGATGTCGCCGACCGTGAGCGTGCCGCGCTGGACCAGCACGGTCGCCACCGGGCCGCGGCCGCGATCGAGCTTGGCCTCGATGATGACGCCCTCGGCCGCGCGGTCTGGATTGGCGCGCAGGTCGAGGATCTCCGCCTGCAGCAGGATCGCTTCCTCGAGCTTGTCGAGATTGGTCTTCTGCAGCGCCGAGACCTCGACATCGAGCACGTCGCCGCCCATCGCCTCGACCACGATGTCGTGCTGCAGCAGCTCCTGGCGCACGCGCTGCGGATCGGCGCCCGGCTTGTCGATCTTGTTGATCGCCACGATGATCGGCGCGTCGGCCGCCTTGGCATGGCGGATCGCCTCGATCGTCTGCTCCTTGATCCCGTCATCGGCCGCGACCACCAGCACCACGATGTCGGTGACGGTGGCGCCGCGAGCCCGCATGGCGGTGAAGGCCTGATGGCCCGGCGTGTCGATGAAGGTGATCCTGCGGCCGCTCGCGAGCGTGACCTGGTAGGCGCCGATATGCTGCGTGATGCCGCCGGCCTCGCCCGAGGCGACGTCAGTCGCGCGCAGCGCGTCGAGCAGCGACGTCTTGCCGTGATCGACATGGCCCATGATCGTGACGACGGGCGGCCGCGGCACCATCGCCTCGTCCACATCCTCCTCGCCCTTCAGCCCGATCTCGACATCGGACTCGGCCACGCGCTTCAGGTTGTGACCGAACTCGGCGACGATGAGCTCGGCCGTGTCGGCATCGATCATCTGGTTGAGCGTGGCCATCACGCCCATGCGCATCAACGACTTGATGACGTCGGTGCTGCGCTCGGCCATGCGCTGGGCGAGCTCCTGCACGGAAATGGCTTCGGGTACGACGACGTCACGCACGATCTTGGCCTGGGGTTCCCCGGATTGAGCCGCCCCGCGCCGGGCGCGCTCCTGGGCACGGCGGAACGCGGCGAGCGAACGTGTCCTCTCGCCATCCTCGTCGGACAGCGCACGCGACACGGTAATCTTGCCGCCGCGGCGGCGCTGGTCGCCGCGTACGGGGGCGGCGGGACGGGCCTTGGCGCCGGGACGGCCGCCGGGACCGCCGCGGCGCGGTGCCGCCTCCTCCTCGGCCTCGGCAGCAACGCCTTTGATCTTGCCCGACGAGGTAAGCGCCTCGACCTTGGCTGCGGCGTTGCGGCCGGCCCGGAGCGCCATCTCGCGGCGTGAGTCCTCCTCGGTCTTCTGCTGCTTGCGCGCCGCCTCGTCGGCCTTGCGCTTGGTCTCCTCGTCGGCCTTCTTCTTGACATCGTCGTCGCGCTTGCGGCGCACGTCCTCGTGCTCGCGGCGGCGCAGTTCGTCCTCCTGGCGCTGCCGCTCCATCTCCTCGCGGGCGCGCCGGAAGGTTTCCTGCTGCTGGGCGCGGCGCGACTGGTCATCCGGGCGAAGGCTGCCTTGCAGCGCCTTCATCCGCGCCGTGCGCTCCTCCTCGGTCAGCGTCCGGGCGGTGCGCAGCGTTCCACGCACCGCAGGCGGCGCCAACGGCTTCGCGACACTCGGCGTGGCGACCGGGGCGCGCTCCGCCGTCACCGGCTTGGCCGGCTCGGCTTCCACCCGCGGCGGAGCGACTGGCTCGGCCACCGGCGCGGCGGCTTCCGGCGGCGGCGCGGGCTGCGCGACCGCAGGCTCCGGCTTCTTCTCCGGCTTCTCGGCGACCACCGGGGGCGTCACGGGCGCGGGCAACGGCTCGGGGGGTGGCGGCGGCGCCTCGATCACCGGCGTGGCGACAGGGTCGGCAACCGGCGCCTCGACGCGAAGCGGCAGCGGTTCGGCGGGCCGAACCTGCGCCGGCAGCACCGGGCGTACCTGTGCGGGCAGGACGATGGTCGGCGGCCGGACGACGGGCGCAGCCGTCGCCGTCTGAGTCGTCGGTGCGGCGGGCTTCTGCTCGGCAGGCGCCGGCATCGCGGGCGGCGGAGCGCCCGGTCGCGCCGGGTGGACCGGCACGATATGCTTCTTCTTGACCTCGACCTGGACGGTCTTCGATCGGCCATGCGAGAAGCTCTGCCGGACCTGCGACCCGCCGGGCACCGCCGGCGGCCGCATCTCGAGACGGCCGCCAGGGCGCGACAGCGTCAGCGGCCGCTTGACCTCTTGCTCGTTGTTTTCCGCCATCTCTACCCGGTACCGTCCATCATGCGCTGCGCCCGAACTGGGCATCGATCATCCCATGTCCCGGCAGAACCGGGACCTATACTCCATCTCTCGCAGGCGTGTCAGGCACGAAACCGCGAAAACCGGCCAATCGACCGGCCTCGACGCGAAGCCGTTCTGCCAACGCGCCCGGGCGCATCATCGCGTGAACGACGCGATCGCGCCCGAATGCACCACCCAGCTCGGCACCCGTGAGAACCGAGATCACCACAACGCCTGGTGCCAACGCGGCAACCCGGCGACGACCATCCGCCCCGCCATCTGCCGCCGCCAGCACGAGACCGGCAGGTCCGGCCCGGAGCGCGTCGCGCACCTTCTCGAACCCGGCAACCGCCTGACCCGCGCGACGCGCGAGTCCGACCAGATCGCGGCACCTTCCTGCGAGAAGCTCCCCCACCCGCTCGGCGAGGTCGGGAGACGTCTCGACCGGCCGACGCGCGGCACGGCTGAACAGCCGCTTCTTGACCGCTGCCGACACTATATCGTGCCGCGCGGTCAACCACAAACCTCGCCCGGGCAGGACAGCAACGACGTCAGGGACGACCTCGCCGGCCGGACCGATGACGAACCGCACCAGCCCTTCCTTGGGCCGGCGCTCCCCCGTCACGAGGCAGCGGCGAAGCGGACCGGTCTCTTCCTCGCCTTCCGCCGGCGAAGCAGTTGCCGGCGGGGGGCGGGTCATTCCGGCTCAGCCCTCCGCGGTCTCCTCACCGTCGAACCAATGAGCCCGCGCCGCCATGATGATGGTGTTCGCCTGCTCCTCCGATAGATCGGGATTGGGGCCGAGAATTTCCAGAAGCTCGTCGGAAGCGAGATCGCCCAGATCGTCGAGCGTCTTGACGCCGTTCTCGCCGAGCTTGGCCACCATCTTCGGAGTCAGGCCCTCCAGCTCGGCGACCTCGTCCGACACGCCGAGATCCTGCCGACGGCGCTCGAAGAGGACATTCTGCTCCTCGAGGAAGTTGCGCGCGCGAGCCTGCAGCTCGCCGGCGATGTCCTCGTCGAAGCCTTCGATCGAGGCAAGGTCGTCGAGCGGCACGTAAGCCACCTCCTCGACCGCGGTGAAGCCTTCGTTGACCAGGAGGTGCGCGATCACCTCGTCGACGTCGAGCGCATCGATGAAGAGTTTGCTGCGCGACTTGATCTCCTCGGTGCGGCGCTCGCTTTCCTCGGCTTCGGTCAGGATGTCGATGTCCCAGCCGGTGAGCTGCGAGGCGAGCCGCACGTTCTGGCCGCGCCGGCCGATCGCGAGCGAGAGCTGGTCGTCGGGCACCACCACCTCGATGCGCCGCTGGTCCTCGTCCATCACCACCTTGGCGACCTCGGCGGGTGCCAGCGCGTTGACCACGAAGGTCGCGGGATCGGACGACCAGGGAATGATGTCGATCTTCTCGCCCTGCAGCTCGGCCACCACCGCCTGGACGCGGCTGCCGCGCATGCCGACGCAGGCGCCGACCGGGTCGATCGAATGGTCGTGGCTGATCACGCCGATCTTGGCGCGGCTGCCGGGATTGCGGGCGACCGCACGGATCTCGATGAT
>DATGFU010000574.1:0-8373 GCA_035308865.1 Allostellaceae bacterium
CCGTAGATCAGCGAGGCGCCGTAGAGGAGCATGCCCGACGACAGGGCGCCCAGGACGAAATACTTGAGCCCGGCCTCGGAGCTCTTCTGGTTGTCACGCCGGAAGGCGGCCAGCACGTAGAGCGCCAGGCTCTGCAGCTCCAGCCCGACATAGAGCGAGATCAGATTGTTGGCCGAGACCATCGCCATCATGCCGACGGTCGCGAACAGGATCAGCACCGGGAACTCGAACCGGTCGACCCGGCGCTTCTGGTTGTACTCGGCCGAGATGAGGATGGTGAAGGCCGAGCCGGCCAGGATGATCGCCTTCATGAAGACGGCGAACCCGTCGGTCACGAAGAGCCCGCCGAAGGCCTCCGCGCGCGGCCCGGTGGTCGTGCGCATCAGGAACAAGGTGATGACCAGCGCCACGACGCCGAGCCAGCCGACCACCCTTCCGCTGCCCTCTCCTCCCCGCTGGGACACGCCCAGCAGCAATAGGAGAAGCGAGGTCGCCGCGAGGAAGATCTCCGGTACCGCCGGCGCGATGTCGGGCGGGATCATGGCGTTGCCTCCGCGACATGCGTCGGTTCCACAGCCGTCGCGACGTGGCTCCGCGCGATGAGCGCCGCCAATGACGGCTTCATCGGATCGAGGAACGAGGCCGGGTAGACGCCCATCCAGAAGACCAGCGCGATCAACGGCGCGAAGACCAGCTTCTCGCGCCAGGACAGATCCAGCATCGCCCGCACGTCGCTCTTCGTGATCGTGCCGAAGACCACCCGGCGATAGAGGTAGAGCATATAGGCGGCGCCCAGGATCAGGCTCGTGGTGGCGAGGAGCGCCACCCAGGTGTTGACCTGGAAGGCGCCGAGCAGCGCCAGGAACTCGCCGACGAAACCCGAGGTCCCCGGAAGCCCGACCGAGGCCAGCATGAACACCATGAACACGAGCGCGTAGTTCGGCATGTTGTCGGCGAGCCCGCCGTAGCGCGCGATCTCGCGCGTGTGCAGCCGGTCGTAGACAACGCCCACACAGAGGAAGAGCGCCGACGAGACGATGCCGTGGCTCAGCATCTGGAACATCGCGCCCTGGAGACCCTGCGGCGACAGCGTGAAGGCGCCGATCGTGACCAGGCCCATATGGGCGACCGAGGAATAGGCGATCAGCTTCTTCATGTCCTCCTGGGCGAGGGCCACCAGCGAGGTGTAGATGATCGCCACGACCGAGAGCGTGTAGATCAGCGGCGCGAAGGTGACGCTCGCATCCGGGAAGAGCGGCAGCGAGAAGCGGATGAACCCGTAGCCGCCCATCTTCAGGAGCACGCCCGCCAGGATGACCGAACCCGCGGTCGGCGCCTCGACATGCGCGTCCGGCAGCCAGGTATGGACCGGCCACATCGGCGTCTTGACCGCGAAGGAGGCGAAGAAGGCGAGCCACAGCCAGGGCTGCATCGTCTTGGGGATGGCGGCGTGCAACGCCGTCGGGATGTCGGTCGTGCCGAGCTGCCAGTAGAGGGCGAGGATCGCCAGCAGCATCAGCACCGAGCCGAGGAAGGTGTAGAGGAAGAACTTGAAGGCCGAATAGACCCGCCGCACCCCGCCCCACACGCCGATGATCAGGAACATCGGGATCAGCACGCCCTCGAAGAACACGTAGAAGATGATGAGATCGAGGGCGCAGAACGTGCCGACCATCATCGTCTCGAGGATGAGGAAGGCGATCATGTATTCCTTGACGCGGATCTTCACCGCCTCCCAGGCGGAGATGATGCAGATCGGCGTCAGCAGGGTCGACAGCAGCACGAAGAACAGCGAGATGCCGTCGATCCCCATGTGGTAGCCGATATGCATCGACGGGATCCAATTCGCCTGCTCGACGAACTGGAATTCGGCCGATTTCGGATCGAAATTGACCCACAGCAGCACCGAGAGGACGAAATCGAGAAGCGAGACGCCGAGCGCGATCCAGCGTGCATTCCGCGCGACCGCCGCCTCCTCGCCGCGCAGCACGACCAGCCACAGCGCCCCGGCGAGCGGCAGGAAGGTGACGAGAGAAAGATGGTAAGGGATACCGATCATGCCCGCGCTTCCGACAGGTCCGGACGCCTCAGTCCTCCCTCTCCGCCCTCGGGGGCGGAGAGGGTCGGGGTGAGGTGGGGGATGGCTCGGAGCGTCGGCGCGACCCACCTCACCCTCCCGCTGCGCGGGCCCCTCCCTCTCCGCCCTGAAGGGCGGAGAGGGAAATTTGGACGCGATCGATCAGACATCATCTCACGTCCGCCAGAGATAGTAGGTGACCATCAGCACCACGCCGATCAGCATCGCGAAGGCGTAGTGGTAGACGTAGCCGGTCTGCAGCTGCGAGGTCCGGCGCGCGACATCCTGCGTGACCGTCGCCACGCCGTCGGGGCCGAGCCCGTCGATGACCGCCCCGTCGCCGCCCTTCCACAGCCCCCAGCCGATCAGCATCGCCGGCTTGACGATGAGGAAGTCGTAGATCTCGTCGAAGTACCACTTGTTATAGACGAGCTGGTAGAACGCCCAGAAGGCGTTCGCGAACCTCGCCGGCAGGCCCGGTGAGACGATGTAAAACAGACCGGCCAGCAAGAACCCCAGGACGGCTACGGTCAGCGGCAGTGCCTTCAGCAGCTCCGGCACAGCCTCCCGGTCGGCGAGTGCCTTGTGATCGCTCAGGATGACGATCGATTTTGCCCAGAACGTGCCGCTGCCTTCACCTATGAGAAGGCCGCTAAAGGCCATCCCGGCGAAGATCGCGCCGGCCGCCAGCACGACCAGCGGCAACAGCATGACCGCAGGGGATTCATGGACGTGTTCCTGCGTGTGATGGTCGGCACGTGACGTCCCGAAGAACGTCATGAACAGCAATCGCCAGGAGTAGAAACTGGTGAAGAACGCGGCGATCACGCCAAGCCAGAAGCCGTATTGCCCAGCCGGCGTCCCCGCCGCATAGGCCGCCTCGATGATGGCGTCCTTGGAATAGGAACCAGCGAGCGGCGGAATCCCCGTCAGCGCCAGACTGCCGATTACCATCAGCCAGAACGTGTAGGGGATCTTCTTCCGCAGGCCGCCCATCTTGCGCATGTCCTGCTCGTCGGACATGGCGTGGATCACGGAGCCCGCGCAGAGGAACAGCAGGGCCTTGAAGAAGGCATGCGTGCCGAGATGGAAGATGGCCGCCGGATAGGCCGAGACCCCCGCCGCGAAGAACATGTAGCCGAGCTGGCTGCAGGTCGAATAGGCGATCACCCGCTTGATGTCGTTCTGCGCCAAGCCGATCGATGCGGCGAAGATCGCGGTCGTGGCGCCGATGATCGTCACTGCGGTCAGCGCCGTGGGCGAGTATTCGAACATCGGCGACAACCGGCAGACCATGAACACGCCGGCCGTAACCATGGTCGCCGCATGGATCAGGGCCGAGACCGGGGTCGGGCCTTCCATCGCGTCGGGCAGCCAGGTGTGGAGGCCGATCTGGGCCGACTTGCCCATCGCCCCCACGAAGAGCAGCAGACAGGCCAGCGTCACCGCGTTCGGGTTCCAGTTGAGGAAATGCAGCGTCTCGGCCGCCTTGGCCGGCACCGCCTGGAACACCGTGTCGAAGTCCAGTGACCCGAAGATGACGAAGGTCGCGAAAATGCCGAGCGCGAAGCCGAAATCGCCGATGCGGTTGACGATGAAGGCCTTGATCGCCGCCGCGTTGGCGCTGTCGCGGTCGTACCAGAATCCGATCAGCAGGTAGGAGCAGGTGCCGACGCCCTCCCAGCCGAAGAACAGCTGGACGAAATTGTCGGCGGTCACCAGCGCCAGCATGGCGAAGGTGAAGAGCGACAGATAGGCCATGAACCGCGGCTTGCCGTGGTCGTGCGCCATGTAGCCGATGGAGTAGATGTGGACCATCGCCGAGACGACGGTCACCACGCACAGCATCACCGCGGTCAGCGTGTCGAGCTTGATCGCCCATTCGACCCGCAGCGGCCCGGTATCGATGAAGCGCATCAGGTCGATCGTCGCAGTCTGGTGCTGCAGCGCCACCTGGTCGAACACGACGATCGACAGCACCGCCGCGGCCGAGACGGCGAGGCACGTCACCAGCTGGGCGAAGCGGTCGCCCAGCGCGCGCCCGAGGAATCCGGCGAGGAAGGCCGCGATCAGCGGCAGGAAGACGATGGCGCCGGCTACATACGCCATGTCAGCCCTTCATCAGATGGATGTCTTCCACCGCGATCGTGCCGCGGTTGCGGAAGTACACCACGAGAATGGCAAGCCCGATCGCCGCCTCGGCCGCCGCCACGGTCAGCACGAACATGGCGAAGACTTGGCCGGTGAGGTCGCCAAGGAACGAGGAGAACGCCACGAAGTTTATGTTCACCGCGAGCAGCATCAGCTCGATCGACATCAGGATGACGATCACGTTCCTTCGATTGAGGAAGATCCCGAAGATGCCGACCGTGAAGAGCGCGGTGGCAACGACGAGATAGTGTGAGAGCGTGATTTCCATCCCCGCCTCCTTACGTTCTTCCCCCTCTCCGCCCCTTTGGGGGGGAGAGGGTCGGGGTGAGGTGGGGAACGCTCAGGCGGCTGCGACAGCCCACCTCACCCTCCCGCTGCGCGGGTCCCTCCCTCTCCCCCCTGAAGGGCGGAGAGGGGAATTTTGGTGCGGTCGGAGTCATCATAGCTCCACCCCCGTCCCGACCTCGACCTTGACCACCTCGATCGACTGCGCACGCGGCCGGCCGATCTGGGTTCCGATCTGCTGGCGGCGCACCCCGGCACGACGGCGCAGCGTCAGCACGATGGCGCCCACCATCGCGACGAGCAAAATCAGCCCGGCGAGCTGGAACGGGTAGAGATAGGTCGTGTAGAGGACCGAGCCCAGCGCCTGAGTATTGGTCACCCCGTCCGCCGCGGCGGCTTGGGTCGCCGGCGGCACGATCCAGCCTCCCACCACGGCCAGCAACTCGCCCGCCAGCACCAGCCCGACCAGCAGCCCCAGCACAAGATACCGCGATGCACCCCGCCTCAGCGCCGCGAAATTGATGTCGAGCATCATCACGACAAAGAGGAACAGCACGGCGACCGCGCCGACATAGACGACCACCAGGATCATCGCCAGGAACTCGGCGCCCAGCAGCACGAACAGCCCGGCCGCATTGAAGAAGGCGAGGATCAGGAAGAACACCGCATACACCGGGTTGCGCACGGTGATCACCGCGAGCCCGGAGCCGACGCAGAGCGTCGCGAAGAAGTAGAAGGCGAGCGCGGCGACGGTCATCGATAAGGCGCGTCCGCCGCAAGGTTGTGGGCGAGCTCCGCCTCCCACCGGTCGCCGTTCGCGAGCAGCTTCTCCTTGTTGTAGAAGAGCTCCTCGCGGGTCTCGGTAGCGTATTCGAAATTCGGCCCCTCGACGATCGCATCCACCGGGCAGGCCTCCTGGCAGAGCCCGCAATAGATGCACTTCGTCATGTCGATGTCGTAGCGCGTGGTGCGCCGGCTGCCGTCCTCGCGCGGCTCGGCCTCGATGGTGATGGCCAGCGCCGGACACACCGCCTCGCAGAGCTTGCAGGCAATGCAGCGCTCTTCGCCGTTGGGATAACGGCGCAGCGCATGCTCGCCGCGGAAGCGCGGGCTGAGCGGCCCCTTCTCGAAGGGATAGTTCACCGTGACCGGCTTCTCGAACATCCGGCTGAAGGTAAGGCTCAGCCCGGACGCGATCTCGGTCAGGAAAAGCCGGCGGACGGTCTTGTCGAAGGACATGGGTCGCGGCCTCTCGTCAGAGCAAGGGCCCGGGGCCGTGCACGACGACCCATCCGGCGACCAGCACGAGATAGCCCAGCGACAGCGGCAGGAACACTTTCCAGCCCAGCCGCATCAGCTGATCGTAGCGGAACCGCGGGAAGGTCGCGCGCGACCACAGGAAGATGAAGAAGACGCACACGGTCTTCACGAAGAACCAGACCGGCGCCAGCCAAATGTAGTTAAGCGGAAAGATGTCGATCGGCGACAGCCATCCGCCCAGGAACAGCACGGTGGTCATGCCGCTGATCAGGATCATGTTGATGTATTCGCCGAGGAAAAACAGGGCGAAGGTCATCGACGAATATTCGACGAAATAGCCGGCCACCAGCTCGGATTCGCCTTCGACAAGGTCGAAAGGCGAGCGGTTGGTCTCGGCCAGTCCCGAGATGATGAAGACGATGAACATCGGGAGAAGCGGCAGCCAGAACCAGCTCGCCGCGCCCCAATGCCCGTGCTGCGCCTCCACGATCTGTGAGAGATTCAGCGAGTTCGCCATCAGCAGCACGGTGACCAGCACGAAGCCCATCGAGACTTCGTAGGAGACCATCTGAGCCGCCGAGCGCATGGCGCCGAGAAACGCGTATTTCGAGTTCGACGCCCAGCCGGCCATGATGATGCCGTAGACGCCCAGCGAGCTGATCGCGAAGAGATAGAGGATGCCGACATTGATGTTGGCCAGCACCATGCCCGGCCCCCATGGCACGACCGCCCAGGCGACCAGGGCCAGCACGAAGGTCAATACCGGCGCCAGCACGAACACCGCCCGGTTGGCGCCCGACGGGATAACGGTCTCCTTGAAGAGCAGCTTGATCCCGTCGGCGATCGGCTGGCCGAGGCCGAACGGGCCGACCACGTTCGGTCCCTTGCGGAGATGCATCGCCGCCAGAACCTTGCGCTCGAGCCATGTCGAATAGGCCATCGAGCCCATCAGCACGGCCACGACGACCACGATCCACAGCAGAATCCACAGAAAGACGAGCAGCGCCTGCGGCAGCGCCATCCACCAGTCGAGGAAGTGCTGGAACTCAGCCATGGGTGCCGGTCTTCCGATGCTCCTGGCCGAGGATCTGCTCGGTGCAGGCGGCCATGGTCGGCGAGGCGCGGCTGATCGCGTCGGTCATGTAGTAGTTCGCGATCGGCGAGCGGAACGGCTCGGCGGAGACCTCGCCGGCCTCACCGAACGGCGCCCATTCCGCCGGCACGATCTCGTCGACATGGGCGAAGACGGGATTGACCGCAATCATGCGCGCCCGCAGGTCGCCGAGGGAATCGTAGGGCAGCCGGTGGCCCAGCACCTCGGACAGCGCCCGTAAAATCTTCCAGTCCTCGCGCGCATCGCCGGGCGGCTGGACCGCGAGCCGGCCGAGCTGGACGCGGCCTTCGGTGTTGACCCAGGTAGCATTCTTCTCGGTGTAGGCGACGCCCGGCAGCACCACGTCGGCCCGCGCCGCGCCGCGATCGCCGTGATGGCCCTGGTAGATGACGAAGGTCTGGCCCAACGCCGCAGCATCGATCTCGTCGGCGCCCAGCAGGAAGATGACCTCGATCGCACCGCCGCGCGCGCCCTCGAGGATGCCGGCGACATCGCGCCCACCCTCGCCCGGCACAAGGCCAAGCTCCAGCCCGCCGACCCGTGCGGCCGCCGTGTGCAGCACGTTGAACCCGTTCCAGCCCTCGCGCACAATACCGAACGCGTCGGCGAGCTTGCGGGCCAAGCCGAGCACGGCGGCGCCATCCGGCCGCGACAGCGCGCCCTGCCCCACTATCAGCATCGGATTCTTCGCCGCCTTGAGCACGTCGCCCCAGGCGCGGTTCCCCGACATGAGCTCGTTCAGCGCGGCCGGCGCGTCGCCGAGATGGGTCACCGGATAGGTCAGCGGGACATCGGGGCCGATCACGCCCGCCTTGAACCCGCCCTGCAGGAAGCGCTTGCGCAGCCGCGCATTCACCAGCGGCGCTTCCCACCGGGGATTCGTGCCGATCAGCAGCGCCACGTCCGCCTGCTCGATGCCGGCGATGGTCGTGTTGAAGAGATAGCCGGCCCGGGCCTGCGGCAGCTTCGCGCCGTCCTGGCGGCAATCGATGCTGGGCGAGCCCAGCGCCGTCATCAGATCCTTCAGCGCCAGCATCGCCTCGGCGTCGGCGAGATCGCCGGCGACGGCGGCGATCCGCTCGCCCGCAACGCCCTTCACCCTTGCCGCGATGGCGGCGAAGGCTTCGCCCCAGCTCGCCTCATGCAGCTTGCCGTCGCGGCGAACCCAGGGCCGGTCGAGGCGGCGCTTCAGCAGCCCGTCCATGGCGAAGCGGCTCTTGTCGCCGAGCCACTCCTCGTTGATCGCCTCGTTGAGCCGCGGCAGGATGCGCAGCACCGCCGGCCCGCGGGAATCGATCCGGATATTGGCGCCGACCGCGTCATGCGCATCGATCGACTCGGTCTTCCGCAGCTCCCAGGGCCGGGAGACGAAGGCGTAGGGCTTCGAGGTGAGCGCGCCCACCGGGCAGAGATCGATGATGTTGGCGGAGAGCTCGGAGCTCAGCGCCATCTCGACATAGGTGCCGATCTCCATGTGCTCGCCGCG
>DATGFU010000575.1:0-4658 GCA_035308865.1 Allostellaceae bacterium
AGATGGTGGAGCGCGCGGGCATCCGTGCCGCCGATATACATGCCGGGCCGGCGCCGCACCGGCTCCAGCCCTTCCAGAACCTCGATGTCCTTGGCAGAGTAGCCGTCGGACTTGCGCGCCGCGTTGCTGTCGAACAGATCAACCATGATCCGGGCAGGATAGGGGTTCGCGGCGCCAACGCAAGGCGGGCTTGGACGCTTCGTGAACGACCGTCCATAACTATCGGAGAAATATATGAATTCCGGCCCCGCGCCGACGGACGAGAAACCCGGCCTGCCGCTGCTTCTGCAGACCATCGCCATGCCGGCCGACACGAATCCGGCGGGCGACATCTTCGGCGGCTGGCTGCTCTCGCAGATGGATCTGGCCGGCGCCGTGGCGGCCCGGGCGCAGGTCGGCGGCCGGCTGGCCACCGTCGCGGTCGAATCGATGAAGTTCCATCGCCCGGTCCTGGTCGGCGACCTGGTGGCGAGCCATGGCGCGGTCGTGCGGATCGGCCGGACCTCGATCGCCGTGCGCGTCGAGATCTGGGTCCACCGCGCCGAGCACTCCGCGCCGCTCAAGGTGACGGAAGGCATCTACACCTACGTCGCCATCGACGCCGACCGCCGGCCGCGGGTGATCGGCAGCTGAGAACTCATCGGCGACACCCCCACCCCGGCCCTCCCCCGTTTCACGGGAGAGGGGGTAACGAGCCCTCTCCCGCTTGCGGGGGAGGGTTGGGTGGGGGTCTATCCGTCGCTCCGTCCTTTCGAATTGCCCTGAAATTGCCGCATCTAGGCCATGCCCCTGCCGTCTAGCGCCCCTAGGGTCGCCTTCAGACCAGGGACGGCAAGGCGCGCCGCCCGCAAGCGATGGAGGGGTATCATGGCACCGTGGGCACGAATCGAACCCAGCCTCAGCGAGCTCATGCAGGAGCCGATCATCCGCGCGGTGATGGCTCGCGACGCCGTGCAGGAGAGCGACCTGCGCCGCCTGCTCGACCGTGTGAGGCGTGACTTTCGCCCCGAAGGAAAGCAGCGAATCCACTGAGGCGGAGACGCGCGGATAGACCCCCACCCAACCCTCCCCTGCAAGCGGGAGAGGGCTCGTTACTCCCTCTCCCGCTTGCGGGGGAGGGCCGGGGTGCGGGTGATCGGATTCACACCGGCGCATGACGGCGGCCCCGAGCCCTGCGCGGCTGGCGGTCTGCACCTATTGAGCGCATCCGAAGCGGCTCCCATCTCCTATTGCGCCACGTCCGCCTAGCGCGGCGTCGGCAGCGATGGAGAACCTTCATGCGTTCACCGATCGATCCCGTTGCGAAGACCGCGCGGGATCCCGGGCGGCCTGAAAGCCTCCCGGTCTCGCGTCAGCGGTCGTCAGACTCACCTCCGACGCCACTCATCTTGCAAATCTGATCGACGGTTTCGCGCCCTATCGGGCCGGTCCGGCGCCCGCCGCCCTCGCGGCGGCGGGTCCTGTCGCGCGCCCGGCCGCGCCGTCGCTTCGGCGGCCGGTTCCCCACACCGAGGATCTTGGACTCCCATGGACTTCTCTCTCCTCGACGCCTCGCGCTGGATCGGCGACGTCCTCTGGCAGCACAGCGGCTGGATCACGGTCGCCCTGATCGCGCTGATCGTGTTCGCCCGTTCGGGCACGATCCGCTACATCCCCAACAACAAGGTCGGCATCGCCGAGAAATTGTGGAGCGCCAGCGGTTCGCTGCGGCAGGGCCTGATCGCGCTCGCCGGCGAGGCCGGCTACCAGCCGGACGTGCTGCGCGGCGGCTTCCATTTCCTGGCGCCCTTCACCTACCGCATCCACAAGGCCGATCTGGTGATCGTGCCGCAGGGCGCCATCGGCTATGTCTATGCCCGCGACGGGGCGCCGCTGGAGCCGACCCAGACGCTCGCCGCCAACCGGCCGGGCGAGGACTTCCACGACGTCCGACGCTTCCTCACCGGCGGCGGTCAGAAGGGCATGCAGCGCCGCATCCTCCGCGAGGGCGCGCATGCCATCAACCTCGCCCAGTTCGTCATCCTGACCGAGGTGCGCACCCATGCGCTCGATCTCCGCAGCGACGAGAAGGGGATGATCGCCGAGATGAAGGACCGCATCGCCCGGCGCGACGGGTTCGTGCCGGTCGTGCTGCGCGACGGCGAGGATGCGCTCGGCATCGTCACCGTGCATGACGGCCCGTCGCTGCCCTCGGGCGAGATCATCGCGCCCGAGGTCGGCACCAGCCGGGACGATCCCGCCACCTTCCACAACAATTTCCAGGATCCCGAGCGCTTCCTGGCGGCGGGCGGGCTGCGCGGCCGGCAGTACCAGGTGCTGACCGAGGGCACCTACTACATCAACCGCCTCTTCGCGACCGTCGAGGTGGTCGGCAAGACGGTGATCGAGGTCGGCAATGTCGGCGTCGTCATCTCCTATACCGGCCGCGCCGGCGACGATTCCTCGGGGACCGGGTTCCGCCACGGCGAGCTGGTCGAGAAGGGCTGCCGCGGCGTCTGGGCGACGCCGCTGCTGCCCGGCAAGTACGCGTTCAACCTCTACGCCGGCAAGGTCGTCCAGGTGCCGACGACCAACTTCGTGCTGAAATGGGTGAGCGGCGAAAGCGGCGGCCACAAGCTCGACGAGAACCTGTCCGAGATCTCGCTGATCACCAAGGACGCGTTCGAGCCGGCCCTGCCGCTCTCGGTGGTCGTCCATATCGACTACCAGAAGGCGCCGCTGGTGGTGCAGCGCTTCGGCGACATCCGCAAGCTGGTCGAGCAGACGCTCGACCCGATGGTCAGCGCCTATTTCAAGGATGTCGGGCAGAACAAGACGCTGATCGAGCTCTTGCAGCAGCGCGCCGACATCCAGGCGTTCTCGACCGAGGAGATGCGGCGCAAGTTCCTGCTCTACTCGCTCGAGCTGCAGGAGGTGCTGATCGGCACGCCGCGCGCCAGCAAGGACGATTCCTCGATCGAGCGCATCCTCGAGCAGCTGCGCTCGCGCCAGATCGCGGCCGAGCAGATCGCGACCTACAAGAGCCAGCAGGATGCGGCGCAGCAGGAGAAGAACCTCAACGAGGCCCGCGCCGTGGCGCAGATGCAGACCAGCCTCAGCGAGTCCAAGATCCGCATCGAGGTGAGCCAGAACGAGGGCGCCGCCGA
The DNA here is from genome assembly GCA_035308865.1 of Allostellaceae bacterium. Lineage (GTDB taxonomy): Bacteria > Pseudomonadota > Alphaproteobacteria > ATCC43930 > CGMCC-115725 > DATGFU01. Next base: position 3,147 of record DATGFU010000575.1, read on the forward strand.
GCTCGCCCGCGCCTCGCAGGAGGCCAAGAAGATCACCACGCTGGCCGAGGCCGGGCGCCAGCGCATGATCTTCGAGGGTGAAGGCGAGGCCTCGCGGGTCCGCATGGTCGGCGAGGCCCAGGCCAACGCCACCGAGAAGCAGGTCGGCGCCTATGGCGGGCCGCAATACCGGCTGGCCGAGATCGTGCTGGCCCGCTTCGCTGAGGCGGCCGAGAAGGGCCACCTCGCGCTCGTGCCGCAGGTCCAGGTGGCGGGCGGCGGCGAGGCCGGCGGCAACGGCCTGGTCAACGGGCTCCTCGGCCTGATGCTGGCCAAGGACGGGCTGCTGTCGGCGAACCGGCAGTGAGGCGCGGATAGACCCCCACCCAACCCTCTCCCGCGAAGCGGGGGAGGGCCGGGGAGGGGGTGCCTCCGTTTAGCCTCCGGCGTGTATCCCCAGCAGTGCGCTCACCCCGGTCCACACGATCTCGATGCCGATGCACAGGAGGATGAAGGCCGACAGGCGGACCAGCACGTTCGTGCCGCTCTCGCCCAGGGTTTCGGTCAGCCGCTCGGCGAAGCGGTAGCAGAGATAGATCGAGAGCGAGATGGCGATGAGCCCCAGCACCGCGGCGATTCCCAGCAGCGCCAGATGGGCGATGTTTTCCGGCTCCGGCGGCCGCTGGCTGCCGAGCGTGATCGCCACCGAGATCGAGCCCGGCCCGACCGTGAGCGGCATGGTCAGCGGGTAGAAGGAGTCGGCCGGCGTGGCGGCACGCTGTGCCGCGTCGTGATCGTCGTCACGGACGCCGGCCTGCAGCAGGGTCCAGCCGAACGACGTCACGACGAGCCCGCCGGCGATCCGCACCACTGGCAGCGTGATACCGAAGAACTCCAGCACGTGCGAACCGACGAAGAGCGAGCCCAGCAGCAGCAGGAACCCGTTCAGCGCGATCCACCCGACCGCCTTGTGGCGCTGCTGCAGCGTGAAATGCCGCGTCATCGCCAGGAAGATCGGCGCCGAGCCGACCGGGTTCACGATCGGGAACAGCCCGGCATAGATCAGCAGGAAGGTGTTGGCCGCATCGCTGAAGGCCCCGGGCAGGGCGAAGAGGTCGTGCATCGCAGGGAGGGGTCGCGAAAGGGCAGGCCGGGCCGTATCAACGAGCGTTTACGGCACGAACGTCAAGGGGCGTCGCGTTCGGAATCAGACGTCGCCGGGAGGATCGAACCATGTCGCGCGATACTGTCGACCCGTTCTTCTTCGCCCTCTTCCCGTCTTTCTTCATCGGGATATGGCTCCTCGTCACCACCGTGGCGGGTTTGGTATCGGGCTGGTTCGAGCTGATGCGGCGCTTCCCCGATCGCGACGAAGGGGCGATCCTGCGAATCGGCTTCGTGTCCGGGACGATGGGGCCGCTGGTCCGGTTCAACGGCCTGCTCACGCTGAGTGCCAGCGTGTCGGGGCTGCGGGTGGGCATGCTGCGCCTGTTGGGGCCGTTCTGCCGGGACTTTCTGGTCCCGTGGGAAGAG
>DATGFU010000576.1:0-7004 GCA_035308865.1 Allostellaceae bacterium
GCCGGCGCGCCTGTCGGCCGGGGCCGACCGCATCCAGCGCGACTATCCGAGCGACGTGACGATCAAAGAGATCAGCGTCACGTCGCCGTGACATGAGGAGCGGAGCGTGAACCTGTCGAACCTGGAGCCGATCGCCCGCGACCTCGCCCTTTCCCGGTATCGCGAATGAGCGATTCCGGCATCAGCACCGAAACCGCGGCGCGGTCGCTGTTCTGGACGGCGATCGAGAGCGGCGGGCTGTGCGGCCTGTCCTTCGTTACGCTGGTGTTGCTGTCGCATGTCCTGACGCCGGAGGAATTCGGTATCGGCGCGATGGCGCTGAGCGTGGTTCAGGTCCTGAACCTCCCCGTCGAGATGCTGTTCCATGATGCGCTGGTGCAGCGCGAGCACGTCGAGGAGCGGCACTACGACACCGCCTTCTGCGTCTCCGTCTGCCTCGGCATCCTGTTGTCGGCATCCTGCTGGGTCGTGGCGGCGCCGCTCGCGCGGGCGATCGGGGAACCGGATGCCGGGCCGGTGCTGGGCTGGATGAGCCTGTCGCTACCGATCTCCGGGCTCGGCTGCACGATCATGGCGCGGCTGCGCCGGGAGATGCAGTTCCGTCCGCTGGCGATCCGCTCTCTGCTCGGCCGGGTCGGCGGAGCCATTGGTGCGATCGCGGTGGCGGCTGGCGGCGGCGGCGTTTGGAGCCTCGTCGTGCAGCAGGTGGCCCTGCTGGCGATTTCGGTCGCCGCCGTCTGGATCTTCGCGCAGCAGCGTCCCCGGCTGAGACTCGATTGGCGCGCCTGTGCCGATCTGCTCGGCTTCGGGTTGCGGGCGATCACCGTTCTTGGCGTGCTGGTTGCGTACCAGCGTGTGTTCCTGCTGCTTGCCGGCACGCTCCTGGGTGCGGCCGCGGCCGGCTATCTCAACCTCGCCTTCCGCACGGTCGACATGTTGCGCGACCTGCTTGCGAGCGCGGTACAGCAGCTCGTCCTGCCGATCTTCGCCCGGCTCCAGAACGAGCGGGGGCGCTTGGCGACCGCCTATGCCTACGCGGTCGAGCTGACCGGCGCGGTCAGCTTCCCGATCTTCCTCGGCCTCTTCGCCACGGCGCCCGAGTTCATCCCGATCCTCTTCGGCGCGTCGTGGCAGCCGGCCGTGCCGTTCGTCCAGGTGGTGGCGCTGGCCGCCCTGCCCTTCTTCTGCCGGATGTTCTCGGCGCCGGTCATGACCGCCATCGGCGCGCCCCAGGCGGCGTTGGCCAGCGCCGGCCTCGGCCTCGCCATCATCGTGGTCGGGATGCTGACGTTCGGGCGGTACTCCGAGCAGGCGGCAGCCGCGGTCTGGGTAGGCCGGCTGGCCTTCGCGCTGCCGGTCGACGTGCTGGTGCTGTGGCGGTATGGCGGGATCGGCCTGGGTCCGCAGTTCCGCGGCATTTCGCGGCTGCTCCTGCTCGGGGCCGCGATGGTCGCCGCCGTGGCCGCGACCGACTCCTTGCTGACGCCGCTCCTGCCGGCAGCGATCGCGAGGCTGCCGGTGCTGGTCCTCACCGGCGCCGTCACCTATGTCGCCCTGATGTGGCTCCTCAACCGTGAGCTGTGCGAGCGCCTGCTCGGCTTTCTCCGGATGGCAGTCCGTGCGGAACGATCGGCCATCCGGGCGGTTGTGGCTGATGCCTGACGCGCCGGCCGGGGCCGATCGGCACCGGCCACTCGGCGCGCCACCGCGGGAGCCCAAGATGAAGCCGCATCGGTGCGCGCGGACCTATTGATGCGGCAGGCGCTGAAACTGCCGGGCAAGCTTGATGACGAGGGAATCACGCCGAGTCGGCTCGCAGTCGTGGATGTATCGCCAGGTCTCGGCGCTCAATCGGTAGTGCGACTTGTCCTCGGTCGAGCGCTCGAAGGCGGCGCAGAGGGCGAGGCTCTGCCACGCACCGGCGAGCGCCTGCGAACCGGCGCCGTTGCGGGTGCCGCGCACGACGAAGGCGCCGGTCGCCAGCGCGAGCCGCGACCATGGGGCGCCGAACTTGCGGAGCGTGTAGAGGTGGTTGCGCACGGTCAGGCGATACCGGTTCTGGCGCCACCGGACGCGGCCGTCGGGCGAGACCTTGTGCAGGATCTCGACGGCCGGCACGTACTCGATGCGGTGGCCGGTTCCCAGCATCCGGTAGCAGAGGTCGAGCTCCTCTCCGGAAAAGAACAGGCTTTCGTCGTACCGGCCGACGCGCTCGAACACGCTTCGCCGTATGCAGTGACCGGCCCCGATGAAGCGCGTGGTCGGGAAGTGCTCGTCCGGCCGGCGGTTCCCCGGATAGTCCCAGGACAGCTCGTCGTTCCGACCCGTGAAGTAGTTGGTGATCCGGAAGCCGATCGCGCACAGCGCCGGCCGCGCCGCCATGTGATCGACCGCCCGCCGCAGCATGAAGCGGTCGGCGAAGACCGCATCGCTGTCGAGCGCCACGATGAAGGGAGCTTGTCCCAGCGCGCTGGCCGCGTTCCGCCCGGCCGGGACGCCGACATTCCGGCCCAGCTTGCGGAACACCACCTGCGGCCGATCAGCGAGATACGCCTCGAGCTGCGCCAGCTCCGCGGGTTCGCTGCCCTGATCGATGACGATGACGCGCTGGCGGACCTGCTTCTGATCGAGAGCGCTGCGGACCGCGTCCACCGTGTCGGCCGCCCGATTCCACGACACCAGGATCACATCCACGTCGAATCCCCCTGGATGGTCGGTCATTTCCATTCCCTGCCCCTTCGGCCCGTCAACAGAATGAGGAGACCGCCATGGCCGCGGTTCCATCCGAACTAAACCTCGACGAGGCGGCGCTGTTCCTTGACGTCGACGGCACCTTGCTCGCAGCGAGCCTTCCATATGGGTGAAGCAGTAGCCGTGCCATGGCCCGGACGACCCTTGCCATCGCAAGGTCGCCTCCGGGCCGCGTCGCATGAAGTCGACAGTTCGCCGCCGGCCACGTTGCCTCATGCGTCGTTGGGGGATCCCGTACCACTCGTCGAAGCCCTGGTCGTTTGCTAGGCGTCCGTCATCGCTGCCCAGATGCCACTTGCCGAAATGTCCGGTGGCTTAGCCCGACCCGGAGAGGAGCTCGCCAATCGTGACTTCCCACCGCATCAGCCCTTCCAGTCCTTCGCCGATGCGAACCGAGTGGGTGCCGGAGCGGATGGAAGGACCGCCGGCCATAAGGGCCGAAGGGCTTGGCGTGCAATGCGCCTTGGCATTGAAGTTGGACAGCCGCATCCCTTCCGAGGCCAGCCAGTCGATGCGTGGCGTCGGCGCGCCTCGGGGGATCCCAGCGCCATGTACGCCGACCTCGCCGTAGCCGAGATTGTCCATCAGGATGAAGACGATGTTCGGTCGCCGCGGCCTTGCACGTTGCCGCTGCCGGCCCTGCCGCGGCGACCCGGGTTCGCACGCCGGGCCCCCGGCTAACGATAGCGGGTATGTTAGCCCAAACGTTAGCCCAACTGCAGCAACCTCACCGGAGCCAGCCGCCAGATACCACATAAGTTATTGAAAGAATTGGTAGCGGGAGAGCGCTACCGCTTTTCCCCACACATGCCGGATCTACACTATTGCCTCCGATTCTGCGCGTGAAAATGTGCGGCGTTGCCGCCCATTCTCAGTCGCGCTTCTACTCCGCCTCGCCATACGGCGGATCATACTGAGGCAGCGGATAGCCTTGGAACTCAGGAAGAGCGGGTGATATCCCTCGGAATTGGCCTTGGTATGGCACATGGGTTCCTGGTATGTTCCACCGATGCCTGACGCTCGTACCCAGCGCGTTCGCGACCCCGTCCACGGCCTCATCGTGTTTGAGAAGGACGGGGACAACGCGCGGCGTGATCAGACGGCGTGGAAACTGCTCAATGCGCCGGAATTCCAGCGCCTGCGGCGGATCCGGCAGCTCGGCGTGTCGGAGTTCATCTTTCCCGGTGCGACGCACACGCGTTTCGCCCATTCAATCGGCGTGTTTCACACGGCGCGGAAGCTCGTCGAGATACTGAAGCAGCGACTGCCCGATCATGATTGGGATCGGGGCCGGGCTGATCGCGCCGTGCTCGCGGCGTTAGTCCATGATCTGGGCCACGGGCCGTTCAGCCACGCCTTCGAGTCGGTTCAAGAGGCGCGGAACGTGAGGAAGCGCCACGAGCTTTGGACCGCAGAAATTATCCTTGATCCGAAAGGCCACATCCAACCTATCCTTGAAAGATACGGCCACGGGGTAGCCGAGGATCTGGCCAACCTCCTGACGGCCGAGGTGCCACAGGACATCTATCATGCCGTCGTGTCGAGTTCGTTCGACGCCGACCGGCTCGACTATCTGCGGCGCGATCGGCTGATGACTGGAACCGGCGCTGGGGCAATCGACTTCGACTGGCTGTTGGACAATCTCCAGATCGCCGAGATCTCGCAAGGCGGCGATGATGATGTGGAGGCGGAGCCAGTCACGACCTTCTGTCTTCACGAGAAGGCGCTGCAGGCTGCCGAGTCATTCCTGCTTGCCCGCTATCACCTGTTCGAGCAGGTCTATCTGCACAAGACGACGCGGGGCATCGAGGCGCTGATACGTGGGCTGCTGCTGGAGATCGCCAGAGCGGCGGACCAAGGCCGGCCAGAGTCGATGGGGCTCGCGGCCGACGATCCGCTGGTGGGGTTCTTTAGCCCAGGTGGCGACACGCTCGCGAATTACCTCGCGCTCGACGATTTTGGGGTATGGGCGACGATCGCGCGGGTGGCTCAGCGGGGCGAAGGATTTGCCGCAGCGATCGCGAAGCGGCTGCGCGACCGAAAGCTTTACAAGGCGCTGGACGTGAACGCCGAATGCCCGGTACTCCCGGGGGAGGAGCCAGACGAGACCGAGCAGCGTCGCTTGCGCGAGATCCAGCGCATCGAAACCTTCCTTGGCGATCGCCTGGGCACGGATGTGTTCAGGGATCGCGCCTCCGTCAGCATCTATGGCGAAATCGGTGAAGACGAGGCGAAGCGACACAAGATGTTGTCTATTCGGCTCCGTGATGGCACAACGCGTGAGATCACGGTGCTATCGCCGACGATCCGGACGCTCGGCAAGCCGCGGACGCTGGTGAGGTACTATTTTCCGACGGCGGGGAAGCGCAACGCGGCACGCAGCGGAGGGGGAACATGACGCGGCAAGATAAGCTCGTGGCCGACGTACTCGCTGCAGCGGGCGGTGAGATCATCGGGCGAATCCGGCTTCAGAAGATTTTCTATCTTCTGGATCAGGCCGGGCTCGAGAGTGGGCTCACCTATCACTACCATCACTACGGTCCGTTCTCGCGCGACCTCGACGAAGCGGTGGGCAATGCGCAGGTCTTCGAAGGCGTCCACGAGGAGGTCCGGTATCGTCAGGTCGACGGAATGCCGTACAGCGTGTTCACGGTGCCCGCGCGGTCAGAAGCCGACATTCCGCCCACGCTCGGCAGACTCGACGCCGGCCAAGCGCGCGAGTTGATCACGACTATGAAGCAGGACTCGGCGACGGTGCTGGAACTCGCCGCGACGATCCACTGGCTCGCCAAAAATGAGAGGGTTTCCGACTGGAAGGCCGAGCTTGTCCGCCGCAAGGGCCCGAAGACGGAACGCGGCCGGGCGGAAAAGGCTGTCGGCCTTTTGGAGAAGCTGAATTTGCACGTGGCGTAGTCACGGTACGCCGCCTGCCGGACAACGGCGGGATAGGCCGCTTCTCCTTGATGGCCGCAACCGGCTTCGAGAACTGGGCGAAAGAGGTTATATGGGCATAAGTGATTGATTTTACTAAGTTTTTGGTAGCGGGAGAGGGACTTGAACCCCCGACCTTGGGATTATGATTCCCCTGCTCTAACCAGCTGAGCTACCCCGCCGCCCGGAAAGGCGTGGGTTATCCGGGAAAAGCCCGCGCGATGTCAAGCGTCGCCCGGCCATGCATGGCAGACCGGAGGGGCGGTCCTTCGCGCCGGATCCAGCCGCCGGCGATCAGCCGGTCGCCGTCGTAAATGACGCCAGCCTGGCCCGCGGCGGCGCCGGTTTCCGTTGGGTCGTCGAGCTCGATCACCGCCTCGGTGCCGTCAGCCGTCAGCCGGGCCGGCAGCGGCGCCTGGGCCGAGCGGAGCTTCGCCATGACCGGCCGCTCGTCCGCCCTCGCCGCCTCGGGATCGAGGTAGTTCACCTCGCCGAGGCGGATCACCTGCCGCGCCAGCGCCGCGCGCGGGCCGACAACGATGCGGTCGGTCTCGGGCTCGATCCGAACGACGAAGAGCGGCTCGCCGGTGCCGCCGATGCCCAGCCCCTTCCGCTGCCCGATGGTGAAATGAATGATTCCGGGATGGCGGCCCAGCGCCCGACCGTCGAGATCGACGACGTCGCCCGGCCGCACGGCACCGGGCCGCAGCCGCTCGACCACGTCGGCATAGCGGCCCGACGGCACGAAGCAGATGTCCTGGCTGTCCGGCTTGTCCATCACCGGCAAACCGAGCCGCCGGGCGATCGCGCGGGTCTCGTCCTTGGTCAGGCCGCCGAGCGGGAGCTGGAGGAATTCGAGCTGCTCGCGGGTCGTGGCGAAGAGGAAATAGCTTTGGTCGCGGGCGGCGTCCGCGGCGCGGTGGAGTTCCGGCCCGCCGGGCCCGTCGATCCGCCGCGCGTAATGCCCGGTCGCCAGCGCCTCCGCGCCGAGCGCCCGCGCGGTTTCCATCAGGTCGGTGAACTTGACCGTCTGGTTGCAGAGGACGCAGGGAATCGGCGTCTCGCCGGCCAGATAGGAGTCCGCGAAAGGCTCGATCACGCCGGCGCGGAACCCCGCCTCGTAATCGAGCACGTAATGCGGGATTCCGATCGCCTCGGCGACCCGGGCGGCGTCGTGGATGTCCTGCCCGGCGCAGCATGCGCCCTTGCGCCCGGTCGCGGCACCGTGATCGTAGAGCTGGAGCGTGATCCCGACGACGTCGTGGCCCTGCTCAACCAGCAGCGCCGCGGTGACGCTGCTGTCGACCCCGCCCGACATGCCG
>DATGFU010000577.1:0-2051 GCA_035308865.1 Allostellaceae bacterium
CGGGTGGTCGACACGACCGGCGCCGGCGATCTCTATGCGGCGGGCGTGCTCTACGGGCTCAGCCAGCGGCGGCCGCTGGCCGAATGCGGCCGGCTCGGAAGCCTCTGCGCTTCCGAGATCATCAGCCATTTCGGCGCCCGGCCAGAGGTGTCGCTGGCCGAATTCGTGGTGCAGTAGGGCATCGTGCGGGGGCGGAGGGCTCTGAAGTACCTCCTCTGCGCACTGGCGCTCATGACGGCTCGCTCGCTTGCGGCAGAGCAGGAGATCGGCTTCGACGTCGACGTCTCGCTGTCGGCGCGGGCCGCGGCCGAGCTCGCCGCGCGCCACGAGAAGATCAATGTCTGGGCCGCGTGGTACGGCATGGCCACCGAAGCGGCGGCGAAGCATGCCGACGAGATGGGCCAGATCGACTTCGGCAGCGAAACAGTGCTGGTTTCCGGGGCCGGCGGTCGCGCTCATCTGACGGGCCAGCACGTCACGATCGAGCATCTCGACTGGGTCCAGGACCGCACGGTGACGGTTCTGGTGAATGTCTATTCGGCGCGGCTCAGCAGCCAGGACAATCTGCTCGATTGCGGCCTGTTCGAGGACAGCGTGGCCGCTTCCCGCGCGAAACCGATCGAAATCGCGTGCAAGCTCATCGGCGAGCAGTGAGCGAGATCCGCCCGCTCGTCCCCGGTGTCGGGCCAGCCGCAGTCGGGCCAGCCGCAGTCGGGCCAGCCGCAGCCGAGCCGAGCCGCCGCCGGTTCCTGCTTGCGGGTGGGGCCGGCCTTCTCGGGCTCGCCGGATGCACCGCGCGGCCGCCGATCGGCAGCGGGCCGGCGATATCGCTCGCGCCGATCCGCGCACATACCGACCGGATCTTCGATATCACGGTCTGCCTGCGCCCCTTCCGGGCGGCCGGGCCGCGCCTCGATGCGGAGCATGTCGGCGACGCCTTCGTCGTCCATAATTACGGCCATGGCGGCAGCGGCTGGTCGCTTTCGTGGGGCTCCGGCACGCTGGCGGTGCGGACCGCCATGGCGTCGAGCCCCCGCCGCATCGCGGTGATCGGCTGCGGTGCGCTGGGCCTCACCTCGGCGATCCTGGCCCAGCGGGCCGGCGCGAAGGTGACGATCTATGCAAGCGAGTGGCTGCCGCAGACCCGCTCGGCGCGCGCCACCGGCACCTGGACCCCCGACTCCCGCATCGCGCTCGCCGGCGCCGTCGATCCCGGCTTCCCTGCGCTCTGGGAGGAGATGGCGCGCACCTCGTTCAAGATGTACCGTTCCTATCTCGGGCTGCCGGGCGATCCGGTCGAGTGGATGGACCGCTACATCATTCCGGACGCCGGGAGCGTGGCGGACCCGCCCGCCGGCAGCCTTGACTTCGCCAGCTACGGCGAGCGGATCGCCGACCTCACGCCGCATCGCGAGCGTCTACCGCGCGGCGCCACGCCCTTCGACGCCGACACGGTCTACCGGACCGAGAATCTCGTCTTCAACGTCGCCGATTACGGCCACACGCTGTTGACCGATTTCCTGCTGGCCGGCGGCGAGATCCGCCACGCCGAGTTCCACGCGCCGGCCGAGCTTGCGGCGCTCGACGAGAAGGTCGTCATCAATTGCACCGGCTACGGCGCCCGCGCCCTGTGGCGCGACGAGTCGATCGTGCCGGTGCGCGGCCAGATCGCCTGGCTCATCCCGCAGCCGGAGGTGCGGTACGCGCTCTACTACGACGGCGTGAACGTGGTGCCGCGCCGCGACGGCATCGTCGTCCAGACCCTCGAAGGCGGCGACATGCGCGGCTACGGCGACACCAACGAGACTCCCGACCGCGCCGAGACCGAGGGAGCGGTGAGGACGATTGCAAGGCTTTATGAGCGGTTCGGGCGGGATCGCGGCGCGTCGACAACCGCCTGACGACCCGGAAAGTCACCCCAGCCGGAAAACTGTCTCGGCGTTGGTCTGCATCAGCATCTTCTTGTGTTCCGGCGGGATGTCGAGCGCGTCGTAGGAGGCGACCTCGTCGGCGTCGACCTGGTAGGGATAGTCCATGGCGTAGAGCACCCG
>DATGFU010000578.1:0-9397 GCA_035308865.1 Allostellaceae bacterium
GCATCGCGGACCGTGGCGCAGCCGGCGGTGTTGGGCAGCAGCCGGTACTTGCCGCCGAGCGCGTCGACCAGGCTCTCTTGGTACGCATCGAGGCTTATCCGCCGCACCGACATGGTGACGATGTCGGCGCCGCCGGCCTCCAGCGCCGCCAGCAGCGTGCGGCGATTGGGATAGCCGGCCGTGCCCATGAACAGGCGCGAGCGGAGCGCCGTGCCGGCGATTTCGAATTCCTCGTCCATCCTCTCCAACCTCATCCGCCCTGAACCGCGCGGATCACCTCGATCTCGTCGCCGGACAAGAGGGGCGTGCCCGCCCAGGCGCTCCGCGGCACCACGCCGCCGTTGCGCGCCACTGCCACGCCTTTGGCGTCGGGCGCAATGCCGAGCCGAACGACGAGTGCGGCGACCGTCTCGGCGAGCGGCGCCTCGGTGCCGTTGACGCGGATCGAGCCGGTCATGCCGCCACTGCCAGCCGGTCGGGCAGGAAGGGTGCCATCCTGTTCGGTACGCGATCGGTCAGGACCAGCTCGGCGATCAGCGCCGCCGTCGCCGGCGTCAACAGGATGCCGTTGCGATGATGGCCGGTCGCCAGGATCACCCCGGACACCGGTGTCGGCCCGAGGATCGGCATGTCGTCCGGCGAGCCCGGCCGGAATCCCGTCCAGAGCTCGTCGATCGGCAGCTCCTCGATGGCGGGCAGCGTCCGCCAGGCATCGTCCAGCAGGCCGAGCACGCCGCCGACGGTGAGCGACGTGTCGAAGCCGCGCTCCTCGGTCGTGGCGCCGACGATCAGCCGCCCGTCGCCGCGCGGGATCAGGTAACAGGAACCGCCCCACACGACGTGCCGGATCAGCGGCGCGGCCTTCGGCATCCGGACGGCCAACATCTGGCCCTTGATCGGCCGCACGCGCGGTCGCGCCGCTTCCGGCAGGCCGCCGACGTTGCGGCTCCAGGCGCCGGCCGCGATGACAGTCGCATCGGCCGGATGGAGCGCCCCGTCGGCGACCACCCCGTGTCCCGGCGCCACGGTGGGCTCGATGCCGCTTCTGAGGACCCCGCCGGCGCGCTCGAAGGCGCGGACCAGCGCCGGGCCGAGCCGCCGGTTGTCGACCTGGTGATCCTTCGGGCTCAGCACCGCGGCGACGAGATTGGGCGACAGCGCCGGCTCCAGCTCGCGCGCCGCCCTGGCGCTCAGCCATTCGAGTTCGCAGCCCGCCCGGAGCTGCACGGCCAGCGCCTGGCGCAGCCGCGCCGCCTGGTCGCGGGTGAAGGCGCACGCGAGCGTGCCGGTGGCGTCGTAGCCGACAGTCATGCCCGATGCCGCTTCCAGCTCGCGGACGAAATCCGGCCACAGCGACTGGCTCCAGCGCCCGAGGTACGACAGCGCCTCCTCGGTCGGCTCCGTCTCGATCGCGGCCGCCAGCATGCCCGCCGCCGCCCAGCTCGCCCCGCGGCCCGGCTCGCCGCGCTCCCATACGGTGACGGGGCAGCCGGCCTGGGCGAGCCGCCACCCGATGGCCAGACCGATCACCCCGCCGCCGATGACGGCGACGCGAGGCAGGCCTTTGATAGAATCACCGGAGGACAAACGCGCATCCCTTCGCTGGCATGACCCAGAGCAGGTTCGATGGGTATGATCTCAGCCCCGAGGGCACCCCATGCAAGGGGAACGCTAGCACCGTGCGGCGGCGGGAGGCAACCGGGCGGCTTGCCGACCGGGCCACAGATGGACTAAACTAACCAAACTTAGTTCGGTGGGATACAGCCGATGCGCACCGTCAACATCCATGAAGCAAAGACCCATTTGTCCCGCCTGGTCGACCAGGCAGCCAAGGGAGAACCGTTCGTGATCGCCAAGGCCGGGAAGCCGCTGGTGAAGGTGGTGCCACTGGACACGCCGGCGGAGCGGCCGGTCCGCCGGCTTGGATTCCTGCGTGGGCAACTTAAGATACCGGACGATTTCGATACGATGGGCCAGGAGGAGATCATACGACTTTTTGAAGGCAAGCCGTGAGGCTGCTGGTCGATACGCATCTCATCGTGTGGGCCGCGGAGGAGCCGGAACGGCTCTCGGCCACCGCGCGCGGCTGTCTTGCCGATCCGGACAATGAGCTTACGTTCAGCGTTGCCAGTCTGTGGGAGGTCGCAATCAAGAGCGCGCTCGGTCGGGCGGATTTTCAGATCGATGCGAGCGTGCTGCGGCGTGGGCTGGTCGAAAACGCCTATACCGAGCTTCCGGTCACCGGCGATCACGCCTGTGCGGTCGCCATTCTGCCGCCAATCCATAAGGATCCCTTCGATCGCCTTCTCGTCGTGCAGGCGACGCTCGAAGGCATGACCCTCCTGACGTCCGACGCGGTGGTCGCGCGATACCCTGGTCCCATACGGCTGGTATGACTGCGTAATGCTATGATTCGCAGATGACGCAGATTACGCTCAAGTCACGATCTGCGTGCATCTGCGTCATCTGCGGAAAATTGGAGCAGGAGGGGAATTATTGTGCTCCGCCGCATGAAACTGTGGGCATTGGGCGCTGCCATCCTTGGGCTTATGGTCGTTGGATTACTCTATCTAGGGATTCCGGGTGGCGAGTCCGCGTGCCAGATGGTCGACGGCAAGTGGGGCAGCGCTAAGCACATCTGCGTGACCCGGCTCTGCTATTTCGTGGGTGATTGCGGCGATTGGGCTCATCCGCTGAGCCGTTGCAGTTACTTGAAGCCCGGCGCCTCCATCGCGGAGGTCTATTTTCAACTCGGCAACGGTCAGAAGATTGCTGACGACCGTTACGCTTGGTCACGCGGCAAGGGCGACACGGGAGAAATCACAGCCGTGATCCGTGACAGCAGGCTGGTCTCGCTCGACTGCAGCTAGTCACATCCGCCCTGCGGCAATTCGATTTCGCCGCGGCCGACCGATCGTCTATAACCCCGCGCTCCCATGTCCACGCTTGCCAATATCGTCGCCACGCGGCGCACCTTCGCGATCATCTCGCATCCCGATGCGGGCAAGACGACGCTGACCGAGAAGCTGCTGCTGTTCGGCGGCGCGATCCAGCTCGCCGGCGAGGTCAAGGCCAAGGGCGAGCGGCGCAAGGTGCGGTCGGACTGGATGGCGGTCGAGCGCGAGCGCGGCATCTCGGTCAGCTCGGCGGTGATGACCTTCGAGTATGACGGGCTGACCTTCAATCTGCTCGACACGCCGGGCCACCAGGATTTCAGCGAGGACACCTATCGCACGCTGACCGCGGTCGACAGCGCGGTGATGGTGCTGGACGCGGCCAAGGGCATCGAGGCGCAGACCCGCAAGCTCTTCGAGGTGTGCCGGCTGCGCGACGTGCCGATCATCACCTTCGTCAACAAGCTCGACCGCGAGGGCCGCGATCCCTTCGACCTGATGAGCGAGATCGAGCAGGAACTTGCGCTCGACGTGACACCGGCCACCTGGCCGATCGGCATGGGCCGCGACTTTCTCGGCACCTACGACATCCGGAACGACGCGCTCCTCCTGTTCGGCCGCGGCGAGGGCGAGCGGGTGACCGAGGCGGTGCGGGTGGACGGGCTCGCCGACCCCAGGCTGGGCGAGCTGCTGCCGGCGCGGGCCGTCGACAAGCTCCGCGAGGAGGCCGAGATGGCGTCCGGTCTGTGCCCCGAATTCGACCTCGACTCCTACCGCGCCGGGCACCAGACGCCGGTCTTCTTCGGCAGCGCCATCAATAATTTCGGCGTGCGCGAGCTGTTGCGCGGCGTGGGAACCCTGGCGCCGTCGCCGCGGCCGCAGCCGGCGGAGCCGCGCGCCATCGAGCCGACCGAGAGCAAGGTCACCGGCTTCGTCTTCAAGGTCCAGGCCAACATGGACCCGCAGCACCGCGACCGCGTCGCCTTCATGCGGGTCTGCTCCGGCCGCTTCCAGCGCGGCATGAAGCTGAAGCACGTCCGGACGGGCCGCATGATGGCGGTGACCAATCCGGTGCTGTTCCTCGCCCGCGAGCGCAACCTCGCGGAGGAGGCCGATCCCGGCGACATCATCGGCATTCCCAATCACGGCGCGCTCCGCATCGGCGACACGCTGACCGAGGGCGAGGATCTGAAGGTCACCGGCATCCCGAGCTTCGCGCCGGAAATCCTGCGCCGCGTGCGGCTCGACGATCCGATGAAGCAGAAGCACCTCCGCCGCGCGCTGGAGCAGATGGCGGACGAGGGCATCACCCGCGTCTTCAAGCCGCTGATCGGCACCGACTGGGTCGTCGGCGTGGTCGGCCCGCTGCAGATCGAGGTGCTGGCCGAGCGCATCCGCAGCGAGTACGACCTGCGCATGCATTTCGAGCAGGCGCCGTACGAGACCGCCCGCTGGGTCTCGGCCGAGGACTCGAAGATGCTGAAGCGCTTTCTCGACGAGACCCGCAGCGCCTGCGCCGAGGACCATGACGGCGCCCCCGTCTTCCTCGCCCGCAACGCCTGGGAGCTGAACCGGACGATCAAGGACTGGCCCGACGTGAAGTTCGCGGCGACGCGGGAGCAGGGATAAGGAGGCGGCGATGAAGCGGGTCGGCATTCTCGGCGGATCCAGTGATCAGGCGACGGCCGACTACTATCGCCGGCTGAACCAGGCGGCCAATGAGCGGCTGGGCGGGCTCAACACCGCCGAGTTGCTGATCTCCTCGATGAATTTCGCGTTCTGTGCCGACTGCATCCGAAACGACCGGTGGGAGGCGCTCGCCGATTACCTTTGCAACCGGACGCAGGCGCTCGAGCGCGCGGGTGCGGAGATCCTGATCTGCGTCTCCAACACGCTCCACCGGCTGGCCGACCGGTTCACCGCCGGGCTCCGCATCCCGTTCATCCATATCGCCGATCCGACGGGGCGGGCGATCCGCGCGGCCGGGCTCGAGCGCGTCGGGCTGCTCGGCACGCTGCCGGCCATGACGGCGCCTTACCTCAGGAACCGGTACGCCGAGAGGTTCGGGATCGAGATCATGGTGCCGGACGAGGCGGAACGGATCGAGGTCGACCGGATCATCTTCGACGAGCTGTGCAAGGGCCGCTTCGAGCCGGGGGCGAAGGCGCGCTACCTCGAGATCATCGACGACCTGCACCGACGCGGCGTCGAGGGGGTCATCCTCGGCTGCACCGAGATCCCGCTGCTGGTGTCGCAGCCCGATCGCCCCAACCTTCCCATGTTCGACACCGCCGGCCTCCATGTGGCAGCGGCGATGGCAATGGCACTGGGCGACGAGGAGGTCTGATGCGCATCCTGGTGGTCGGCGCCGGCGCGATCGGCGGGTATTACGGCGGCCGCCTCATGGAGGCCGGCAGCGACGTCACCTTCCTCGTCCGGCCGCGCCGGGCGGCGCAGCTGACGCAGACGGGATTGCAGGTGCGCAGCGCCTTCGGCGATCTCGATCGGCCGGCTCAGACCGTCACCGCGGACAAGCTCGGTGAGCCGTTCGATCTGATCCTGCTGAGCTGCAAGGCCTACGATCTGGAAGATGCGATGGCGTCCTTCGCCCCGGCGGTCGGCGCGGACACGGCGATCCTGCCGTTGCTCAACGGCATGCGGCACCTCGATGTGCTCGAGGCGCGGTTCGGCGCGGCGGCGGTGCTGGGCGGCTATTGCGTGATCTCGACCACGCTCGACGCCGAAGGCCGGATTCTCCATCTCAACAAGGACGATCTCATCGTCTTCGGCGGGCGCGACGGGAGCCGAAGCGACCGCATCGCGGCGGTCGAGGCCGAATTCGCGCGCGCCCGGACCACGTCCCGGGCGAGCGGGATCATTCTCCAGGAGATGTGGGAGAAATGGGTGTTCATCGCGACCGCCGCTGGCATCACCTGCCTGATGCGATCGGCGATCGGCGACATCGTGGCGGCTGGTGCGGGCGACTTCGCAGCCTTGCTTCTCGCCGAATGCGCCGGTATCGCGGATCGCCAGGGATTTGCGCCGAGAGAGGCGGCCCTGGCCCGTGCCCTCGCCGCCGTGACGGCCGCCGGCTCCGGCATGACCGCCTCGATGCTCCGCGATGTCGAGCGCGGTGCCCGAACCGAGGCCGATCACATCATCGGCGACCTGCTCCGGCGCGGCGGTGAGCCGGTCAGCCCGACGAGCCTGCTGCGGGTCGCCTACGCCCATCTCGGCGCGTACGAGGCGCGTCGGGCGCGCGACGGTTTGCCGGTGAGGCCTGTTCAGATATGATCAGCTTCCAATAGACAGTTCCAGAAGCCGAACCCGTATGGCAAACACCAGAATCGCCGCCGATCCTGCCGTGATGATGGGCAAGCCCTGTATCCGAGGGACGCGCATTACCGTGGAACTCGTCTTGCGTAAGCTGAGCGCAGGTCGCTCATTTGCAGATCTTCGTGAATCTTACCCGCAACTGACGGAGGACGACATTCAAGCGGCTCTGGCCTTCGCTGCCGATTACCTGCAGCATGAGACCATTCTCGCCGCCGAGTGATGCGGTTTCTTACCGATGAGAACGTTTCCGGTGCCGTCATCGAGCGGTTGCGAGTTCTCGGCTTCGACGTAACTGCCATTGCCGAGACTCACTCGGGCGCCACCGATTCCGCGGTACTCGCAATGGCCAAGGGTGAAAGCCGCATCCTCATTACCGAGGACCGGGATTTTGGCGAGATGGTGATACGCCAGCGCCTCGGCGTCTGCGGAATAATTCTGCTCGCGTTGGATCGCTTTTCAAATGCCGGAGAGGCTGACCGGGTCGCCGACATAGTCTCCAAGAACCCGGATAAACTCGCAGGCAATCTTGTTGTCATCGAGCCGGCTCGTATTCGGGTCCGCTCTCTCCCAAATTGAAGAGGCGCCGTGGAGAGCCCAACCTAGCGCGAGCCGATGTTTACTCCTCCAGCCCCGGCAGCGTCTCGACCGCCCGGAGCAGCGGCGCGTCGGGCATGGCGCGGCTGGCGCGCAGCTCCTCGGCGGCCTTCTCCAGCTTGCGGTAGGAGCGGATGCTGAACGGGATCGAGGCGAGGTAGACGAGGCCCATCACCAGCAGCGTGGCGAACGGCGTCGCGAGCAGGAACGCGGTCAGCACGGCCGCGCCGATGAGCAGCGGCGCCAGATATTCCGGCGGCACGCGGAGTTTCTTGCCGGAGAAGGTCGGGATGCGGCTGACCATCAGCCCCGCGGTCAGCACTGTGGTGACGACGCAGAGCCATGGCGAGCGGAAGACGGTATCGCCGAAGACGAAGGCGGCACACATCGGCAGGACGGCGAGCGCCGCAGCCGCCGGCGCCGGCACGCCGGTGAAGAAGTTGTAGGCATAGGGCGGCGGATCGGGGATGCCGAGCTGGGTATTGAAGCGCGCCAGCCGCAGTGCCGCGCAGACGCCGAGCAGCAGCGCCGCGGCCCAGCCGATCGCGCCGATCGACTGCATCGTCCAGATGAACAGCAGCAGCGCCGGCGCCACGCCGAAGCACACGAAATCCGACAGGCTGTCGAGCTCGGCGCCGAAGCTGGAGCTGGCCTTCAGCAGCCTCGCGACCCGCCCGTCCAGCCCGTCCAGCGCGCCGGCGACCATGATCGCCGCCACGCCCGCCTCGAACTTGCCGTCGAGCCCGTAGCGGATTGCCGTCATCCCGGCGCAGAGCGCCAGCAGCGTGATGAGGTTCGGCAGAATCTTGTTGAAGGAAAGCGACGAAATTGCCGGTCGCTGTCGTGGCGCCCGGACGCGGAGGCGCATGCCGGAACGCAGAGGTCGCTTCATCGCACGGCTCCCATGCGGCGCGGCTCGGTGCTCGTCGAATCGGCCAGCACCGTCTCGCCGCCCAAGACGCGCTGACCCTCGACGGCGAGAATCGACCAGGACCGCGGCAAGTAGAGGTCGGTCCGGCTGCCGAAGCGGATGAGGCCGAAGCGCTGCCCGGCCGTCACCGCCGAGCCCGGCTGCACATGGCACACGATCCGACGTGCGATGAGGCCGGCGATCTGGACCACGGCGATCTCCGGCCCGTCCACGGTCTTCAACCGGATCGCCATCCGCTCATTGTCCTCCGACGCCTTGTCGAGGCTGGCATTGACGAAGGTGCCCCGGCGATAGCGCGTATCCACCACCACGCCATCCGCCGGCATCCGATTGATGTGAACATCGAAGATGTTGAGGAAGATGCCGATCCGCGTCATGGGCTCCTCGCCCATCGCGAGGTCATGGGGCGGCACCGCCTCGGCGATCGAGACCACGAGACCGTCGGCCGGGCTGACGATGAGCCCGGCGCGCAGCGGCGTCACCCGCGGCGGATCGCGGAAGAAGTACACGATCCATAGGGTCAGGATCAGCGCGATCCAGCCGAGCGGCTGCCAGAGCAGGAAGAGAAGCAGCGTCACGACCGCGGCGATGCAGACGAACTTCCAGCCGTCGGGATGAAGCGGGTGCAGCACGTGCTGGAGCAAGGACGGGCCTCCGGGTGGCGTCTCGCCCATCCCGCCAAGGCCGGCGGGACGACTCTCCCATTGTAAGCGTGCGCGGGCTGAATTGCATCGGTCCCAGGAGCGCGTCCGGGGGACTGGCAATACAAGCAGGGAGAGGCTACATAACGCCGGCATTCCGTCACCGGGACCCGATCGTTCGACCATGGCCTCCGTTCTTCTTGTCATCCATTGCATGATCGCCGCCGCGCTGATCGGCGTCGTGCTCATCCAGAAGAGCGAGGGCGGCGGGCTCGGAATCGGCGGCGGGGGCATGTCCGGATTCATGACGGGGCGCAGCCAGGCCAACCTGCTGACCCGGACCACCGCGATTCTCGCCGTCGGCATCATGCTGACGAGCGTAGGGCTGACGATCCTCTACGCAAGGTCGCATCAGGTGCTGCCCTCGGTCCTCGACAAGGTGACCCCGGAAACCCCGGTGCAAGCGCCTGACAATAAAGCGCAAGCGCCCGCTCCGGTAGCGCCTGCGCCGGCCGAGGCGCCCGCCGCTCCGATCGCCAAATAAGTCTTTCATTACTGCTCTGACGGCGGCGAGGGTTGGGTCCCTCCGCCGCTGTGTTGTATGGTGATCGCCCATGACGCGGTTCATCTTCATCACCGGCGGCGTGGTCTCATCCCTCGGCAAGGGTCTGTCGTCCGCCGCCCTCGGCGCGCTTCTCCAGGCGCGCGGGTACAAGGTGAGGCTGCGCAAGCTGGACCCGTATATCAACGTGGATCCGGGCACGATGAGCCCGTATCAGCACGGCGAGGTCTACGTCACCGACGACGGCGCCGAAACCGATCTCGATCTCGGCCATTACGAGCGCTTCACCGGCGTCGCCGCCCGCAAGACCGACAGCCAGACCACCGGCCGGATCTATTCGACGGTGATCGGCCGCGAACGCCGCGGCGAATATCTCGGCGCGACGGTGCAGGTCATCCCGCACGTCACCGACGCCATCAAGGAGTTCATCACGGCCGAT
>DATGFU010000579.1:0-5273 GCA_035308865.1 Allostellaceae bacterium
CTATCCGTCACCCTCTTCGAAAAAATCGAGCTGAAACAGGCGCTTAGCATCGAAGAATACAAACCGAATACTTGCGATAATCCTAACCAGCTGAATCTATTCGCCTTTTAACCGGACAGCAGTGACATCTCATTTATAGTAAAACAAACATCGGCAGCCACTCAAATCATCAACATTAAACCAGCCTGACCGACGGCACCCTGATTTCAAAATTATTTTCCTCGCTCGGATGGGACGAGCAATTGTATTTGCCATTCAGCCCCCCATTTATTGAGGGTATCTAGCACTCTCTCCCCCCGGGGAGCGCCAATTTGCCGCCAGTGTCTGCTCCAAGGAGACCGCCGATGAGCTTGCGCCCCCTACAGGACCGCGTCCTGGTCCGCCGTATCGAGCCGGAGGCGAAGACGGCCGGCGGGATCATCATTCCCGACACGGCCCAGGAAAAGCCGGTGGAAGGCGAAGTTATCGCCGTCGGACCCGGCGCGCGCGACGAACGCGGCGTCCTTCACGCCCCCGAGGTCAGGGCCGGCGACCATGTGCTGTTCGGAAAGTGGTCCGGCAGCGAGGTCAAGCTCGACGGCGAGGACCTGATGGTCATGAAGGAATCCGACCTCATCGGCATCATCGATCGCCCCGCAGCCAAGAAGCAGGCCGCATAACAACATAATAACCGGAGACGCCAAATGGCTGCCAAGGAAGTCAAATTCAACGGCGACGCGCGCGATCACATGCTGCGCGGCGTCGAGATCCTCGCGAACGCGGTGAAGGTGACGCTCGGCCCCAAGGGGCGCAACGTCATCCTGAACAAATCCTACGGCGCGCCGCGGATCACCAAGGACGGCGTGACGGTCGCCAAGGAGATCGAGCTCGCCGACCGGTTCGCGAACATGGGCGCGCAGCTGGTGAAGCAGGTCGCCACGCGGACCAGCGATCTCGCCGGCGACGGCACCACGACCGCGACGGTGCTGGCCCATTCGATCGTGCGCGAGGGTGCGAAGGCGGTCGCCGCCGGCATGAACCCGATGGATCTGAAGCGCGGCATCGACATGGCCGTCGAGGCGGTGGTCCGGGAGATCAAGGAGCGGTCGAAGAAGATCTCGACCAATGCCGAGATCGCCCAGATCGGCACGATCTCCGCCAATGACGACCGCGAGATCGGCGACATGATCGCCCGGGCGATGAACAAGGTTGGCAACGAGGGCGTGATCACGATCGAGGAAGGGAAGTCGCTCGAGACCGAGCTCGACATCGTCGAGGGCATGCAGTTCGACCGCGGCTACATCTCGCCCTACTTCGTCACCGATGCCGAGAAGATGCTCGCCGAGCTCGACGACCCGTACCTGCTGCTGCACGAGAAGCGGCTCCCCGGCGTGCAGGCCATCATTCCGTTGCTCGAAGCGGTGGCGCAGAGCGGCAAGCCGCTCCTCATCATCGCCGAGGACATCGAAGGCGAGGGGCTGGCGACGCTCGTCGTCAACAAGCTGCGCGGCGGGCTGAAGGTCGCCGCGGTGAAGGCGCCGGGCTTCGGCGACCGCCGCAAGGCGATACTCGGGGATATCGCCGTTCTGACCGGCGGCCAGGTCATCACCGAGGACCTCGGCATGAAGTTCGAGAACATCACGCTCGACATGCTCGGCCGGGCCAAGCGGGTCCGGATCGAGAAGGACACCACCACGATCATCGATGGCGCCGGCGCCAAGGCGGACATCGCCGGCCGCTGCGCCCAGCTGCGCGCGCAGATCGAGGACGCCAGCTCGGACTACGACAAGGAAAAGCTGCAGGAGCGGCTTTCGAAGCTGGCCGGCGGCGTCGCCATCATCAGCGTCGGCGGCGCTACCGAGATCGAGGTCAAGGAGCGCAAGGATCGCGTCGACGATGCGGTCCATGCGACCCGCGCGGCGGTCGAGGAAGGCATCGTCCCCGGCGGCGGCGTGACCCTCCTCTACGCCGGCACGGGGCTCGGCCGGCTCAATCCCGAGAACGACGACCAGAAGGTCGGAATCGACATCGTGCGCCGCGCGCTGCAGGCGCCGGCGCGGCAGATCTACGTGAATGCCGGGGCCGAGGGATCGGTCATCGTCGGCAAGCTCCTCGACAAGGGGGATGTCGGCTACGGCTTCGACGCGCAATCCGGCACCTATGTCGATATGATCACGGCCGGGATCATCGATCCGGCCAAGGTCGTGCGCCTCGCGCTGGAGGGGGCGGCGTCCATCGCCGGCCTGCTGATCACCACCGAGGCGATGATCGCCGAGAAGCCCCGAAACGACGCCCATGGCGATCACCTGGAAGGCGCGGAGTACTGACACCGAAATCGGGTTCGATAACTGACAAAGAGGAGATCCCAATGGCGAAGGGCCAGAGACGCAGCAATCGCGAGATCAAGAAGCCGAAGGCGAAGAAGCCGTCGGCCGCCGTGCCGGCATCGGCCGCACCGGTCAGAGCCGCGGTCGTGCGCACCGGTACGCCGGCCAAGAAGAACTGAGGCCGGTAAGCGGTGCCTGTCCTGACCACCGAGACGTTGATCACCTTCAGGCGGGCGTTCTCCCTGGCATCGCTCGATCGTCGGCAGCCGGCCGGAACCTACCGGCTCGTCACCGAAGACGAGGAGATCGACGGTCTTTCGTTCCTCGCCTTCCGGCGCGCGGCGACGCTGCTGCACCTCCCGGCCGTGCCGAACGCCAGCGGCGGAAGCGAGATCGTGCCGGTCGATCCGATCGAGCTCGCCGCGGCACTCGAGGCCGACAGGCAAGCTCATTCCGAATCCGCCGCAATGGAAGGAAACTGATCATGCGCCATCTCGGCAAGCTCTCCGGGGGCGGTACCTTGAAATGCAACGGCCAGGAGGTCGCCCGCGCGTCCTACGACTTCGACGGCTTCCTCCGGGGTTCCTTCGACGTCACCTGCTCCGGCGAGATCCGGCTGGCGGCGGAGGCGCTGAAGAGTGTTTTCGCCCGCAAGGGCGTCCAGCTCCTCACCGACGACGGCCGTCTCCTCGACCTCCGGTTTACCGCAAGAGGGCTGCAGTCCGCCCCCGACGTCGCCCATGTCGATGTCAGCGGAGAGCTGCCGACCACGCGGCAGGGTTGGCATCAGTGACCGTCCGGTGAGGACCGGCTTATAATCCCCAATGAATCCGAGCCGTGTCCTGCGCGTCAGGCCGGCGCGCAGTGAACCTCGAACTTGACCAGCGTCGTCGGGCCGAAGGTATTGCTGATGGCGACGTCGGCCGCGTCCCGCCCGCGCGCCATCAGCACCCTTCCGGTCTGCGGCTTGTTGTTGCGCGGGTCGAAGATCTGCCAGCTTCCGCCGACATAGGCCTCGAACCAGGCCGCGAAATCCATCGGCCCGTACGGCGGCGGCAGGCCGACATCGCTGATGTAGCCGGTGCAGTAGCGAGCCGGAATGTTCATGGTACGACAGAACGTTACCGCGAGATGGGCGTAGTCGCGGCAGACGCCGCGACCCTCCTCGTAGGCCTGCAGGGCCGTCCTGGTCGATCGCGCTTGGTCGTAGCCGAAGGCGATGTGCCGATGGACGAAATCGCAGATCGCATCGACCCGGTCGCGGCCCGGGGGCGATCGTCCGAACAGGTCCCACGCGACGTTTGCGAGCAGATCGGTCTCGCAATAGCGGCTGCCGAGCAGGAAGACCAGGCAGTCGTCGGGCAGTTCCTCGACCGGGTGCTGGTGGCCGAACGGCCCCCGGCGTTCCGGCTCGCCCGAGACGTCCAGGACGGCCGTCGTCGACAGCGAGATCCGACCCGCGGGAGCGACGAGGCGGCCGCAGAGATTGCCGAAGCCGTCGCGGTAGTGGGCGATCGGAACCGGCGGATCGGTGACCAGCAGGTCGGCCACCAGCACCTCCGCGGCGTGCGAAAAATGCGTGTTCAGCATCAGCATCATCGGCGTCGGTTGCGGACACTCGTAAACCAGGTCGTAGCCAACGCGGAGCTTCATCCGAACGCATCCCCTTCCAATTCAGAAATCTCGGTGACGGCGACCTCGACCTCGAGCCCAAGGAACGCGCCCGGCGACCCGAACCAGGTGCCCCACAGCGGCAGCGCCTTGCGATGGTCCCAGGCGACGGCCACCGGGATCAGATGCCGGTTGCCGACGATGCTGTTGGTCGGATCGAAGTCGACCCAGCCTGCACCAGGGAGATATATCTGCAGCCAGGCATGGGTCGAGCCGCCGCCCCGGACCGTCTCGTGACCGGGAGTGAAGATGTAGCCGCTCACGAACCGCGCGGCGAGGCCGAACGAGCGGACCGCCTCCATCATCAGGACGGCGAAATCCCGGCAGCTCCCGCTGCGGTGGCGCAGCGTATCGGCGGGAGGGTTCACCCCTTGCTCGGTCCGCCGGGAATAGCGGAAACCCTCGCTGATCGCGACCGTCATGGACCGTAACAGCGCCATCGTGCCGGCGGTTCCGTCGGACGAGAGGAAGCTGCCGGCCCAGGCATCGATATCGAGTCCCGGGTATTGCCGGGCGCGCGCGTGGACGAGGTCCGCCGCCTCCTCGTCGCTATAGGCGAACGGGACGGTGGCGGCGTGCGGCTCGAGCCTGAAATCCGGCAGCACCGTCTCGTAATGCTCGAGCGTGACGCGGCTCTCGAAGCGGAGCTCCGCCGCCCGCCCGGCGAAGGTTGCGACCGCGACCGAATTGTCGAAGACGTCGTGCAGCCAATGCAGCCGGGCCGGTTCCGGCGTGATCCGCAGCAGGGTGGAGACGAGTCTGAGATCGTGCCCGGATTTTGGGCGGAACATCATCCGATGCTCGCCGAGACCGACCGGTTCCGAGTACCGATAGACGCTGATATGCCGCACGGCGAGACGCTTCGGCTCCGCCACGGGCTCGGCAGGTGACGCGGATCGGTGAGGGCCGCCCGATACTGGCATCGCTCGTCCTTCCAGCCGATCAGGTCATTCGATCGGCGTCGCCGTCACACAGTAGACCCCCGACCCGAAGAAAGATCGTCCATTCCGTCGCGGTGGTGTCGGCGGCGGCCCTGGCACCCCGGACGGGTCGGGCCCATGATCTGAGTCAATGTGGCATTCCCCGCGCTGGATCAGCTTTCCGGGCGTGATCGCGGGGAACCGTTGCGGAAGGCAGGCCGAGGATGAGACCGAAACTGAGCGCCATTGCCGCTTTCGTCACGGTCGCGATGGCGCCGTTTCAGCCGGTCTGGGGGCAGAGCCCGCCGCCGCCGGTCGCGACGGCGGCCACGAACCAGGCGCTCACGGCAGCGCAGCTCGACCAGCTCGTGGCGCC
>DATGFU010000580.1:0-15311 GCA_035308865.1 Allostellaceae bacterium
ACGAGGTCGCGATAGCCCACCATGTCGAAGATGGCGGCCGCGACCGGCTTGGCGCCCGGATAGAAATCGGCCAGGTGCTCCGTGAAATAGGGCGAGCCGATCGCCCGCCAGTGCGGATCGCCGGCGCCCAGCGCGCGCGGCCCTTCCTCGCCGTCGAAGAAGACGAAGTCGATGCCGACGGCAGGCGGCGGCAGGGTCTTCAGCGCCCGGGCCGTCTCCAGCAGGACGGCAACGCCGGATGCGGAGTTGTTGGCGCCGGGCATGATCCCGGTCGGGTTCTTCGGATCCCGGTAAGCGCGGATAATGCTGTCGTAATGCGTCCCCAGAATGATCCGCCGCGTCGCCTGCGGATAGAGACGCGCGACGATGTTCGCCATGTGGAAGACCTGCCCGTCCTCCGAATGGTAGTCCCAGCGCTGCAGCCGCACCGGCTCGGGATAGGCTTTCGCCATCTCGGACGAGATGTATTCGATCTCCTTGTCGTGGCCCGGCGTGCCGATCGAGCGGGGGGAGAAGCTCAGCTGGGCGGCGATATCGTCCATCGCCCGCGTGCCGCTCCAGGACGCATCGACCGGGGCATCCGCCCAGCCCGATACGGGAAGGCCGGCCACCAGGGCGACGAGCGCGAGGCGGGCACGCATCAGCGCCGCCCCCCGGCCACCGCCAGGCTGACCGCAGAGGCCGCCAATATCGCCGCAAAGAGATAGGTGATCGCCCGCGAGCCGATGGTCGGGATCAGCGCGAAGGTCGTGACGAGCGTGCCGCAGACATTGCCGATCGTCGACACCCCATAGACCAGCCCCGAGATGCGCCCGGTCTGGCCGGTCGACTGGATCAGCAGCCGCACCGCCACCGGCGAGACCGTGCCGAGGAAGGAGACGGGCACCAGCAGCAACGCCGCCGAGGCGATCAGGATGCCCGTCGGCCCCTCGCCGGCCGAGCCCAGGATCGCCCGCATCGCATCGTCGGCGGTCGCCGGAATGCAGGCGAGCCAGGCGCCGGCGAGCGCGATCGAGATGACGACCACCCACAGCGTCGGATACCGGTCCACGACAGCGCCGCCCACCAAGTAGCCGATCGCCAGCGCGCAGAGCACCATCGAGATCAGTCCGGCCCAGGTGCCGATGCCGCCGCCGAAATAGGGGTAGAGGTAACGGCTGCCCAGCATCTCGAACCCCATGAGGATGCAGCCGACGATGAAGCAGTTGACGAAGACGACGGCGCCGCGCAGCCGCGTCACGGCTTGTTCTCCCACTTGCGGTTATGCACCTCGATCGCCTTCAGCGCCTCGACGGGGGCGAAATCGTCGGTGAGGACCTTGCCGCCGGGGTCGATCGCGTCCGGGTTGGCGCCGAGCGGCAGCCGGTCGGGCAGCATGTCGCGAAGGTCATAGCGCAGCGAGAACTCGGCCTGCCGCTTCGCCGCGGCGTCGCCCAACGCCTCGGCGGTCTTCTCCGACCCGGGATAGGCGATCGTCACGACATTGCCCTCGGCGTGATAGAGGTCGATGTTGGGCAGCACGCTCTGGATCGTCTTCACCGCCGAATCGAAGAGCATGGTCGAGGGCTCGACGTTCTGGGCGACCACCCCGCCCGGCGCCAGATGGCGGGCCACTTCCTCGTAGAACTCCTTGGTCAGCAGGTGGAAGGGTACGAAGGGGCCGCGATAGGCGTCGATCAGGACGATGTCGTATTTCTCCGGCGACTTGGTGAGGAACAGCCTGCCGTCGCCGCTTTCCAGGTGGAAGTTGTCCTCGTCCTTGATCCCGAAATACTTCCGGGCGAAGGCCTCGACCGCGGGATCGAGCTCGACCGAGGTGACCTTCGCCTTCGGCAGGAAGCGGTGCAGGTACCAGGAGGTGCGGCCGCCGCCGAAGCCGATCTCCAGGATGTTGTCCGCCTTCGCCGAATACATCAGCGCCGCCGTCATGTAGCGCGTGTAGACGACCGGCAGGTCGCGGTCGTCCTTCGTGTTGTAGATGCTCTCGGTATAGATCGTCCGGTTGTAGCCGAACGTCATGCTGACATCGTCGTGGTCCTGGTAGATGTAGATATTGTTGTACATCGATTCCTTGGAATCGATGAGCCGCCGGGAATCCTGCGCCTGGGCGCCCGAGGCCGGGACCAGCAGCAATGCGAGCCATAGTGCGCCGGCCACGATGCGCGCGAAGCCGTTCCTGTCCCGTCCCAGCAAGCGATGTCTCCCGAAAGCCCCAGGTGGATGGACCGGGCCGAAGATGCCCGGACGCCACGGCATAGCATGGACGAATCCCGCGTCAAGCCAGCGTGGTGGTCACGGCGGCACATGGGAAATGTACCTCCGTCGCAGATTGACGTCGTCATGGCCGGGCTTGTCCCGGCCATCCATGTCGGGCCGATGCGCTGCTCAACGACGTGGATGCCCGGGACAAGCCCCATAGGCGCCAAGATAAGGCGCTTCAGCGCTGCCTGGAGCATTACGGCTGACACCCCCTCCCCCTATCCCCCTCCCGCAAGGGGAGGGGGGATTCGACGGCGGGAGACCCCCTCCCCTTGCGGGAGGGGGATAGGGGGAGGGGTCGCACCAGCGTATCCGAGCCTATCTTAGCGCCCATGGGGACAAGTCCGGGCATGACGATGGAACGGCCAGGAGGGCGCCGGGTCCGGCAGCCGAAACCTCTTCGCCTTGTCAGTTCGCCATCGTCGCCCCTACTCTGCCCGCCATAGAACCACGGCGCAGGCCGGGCCACACCGGGGAACGGGGATGGGGGAGGAGATCGGGCGGGCCTCGCTCAGCGGCCTCGATTGGGCCGTCGTCTCGGCCTATCTCGCCGGGCTGGTCGCCTTCGGCCTCGCCAAGACGCGTCGGCATGCCGAGGCCGAGGAGTATTTCCTGGCGTCCCGGCAATCGACCTGGCCCGCCATCGGGCTGTCGCTGATCGCCTCGAACCTGTCGTCCACGCCGCTGGTCGGGCTCGCCGGCGCCGCCTACGGGATGGGCATCTCGGCCTACGACTACGAATGGTCGGCCGTGGTGGTGCTCGTCTTCTTCTCGGCCTTCCTGCTGCCCTTCATCCTCGCCAGCCGCGTCTACACGCTGCCCGAATATCTGGAGCGGCGCTACGACCGGCGGGCACGGATCTACCTCGCGGTTCTGACCCTCTGCCTCATCATGGCGATCGAGGTGGCGGGGGTGCTCTACAGCGGCTCCCTCGTCTGCCGGCTGCTGGTGCCGGACGCGCCGTTGTGGTCGATCGTCACGGTTTTGGCCGGCGCAGCGGCGATCTACACGGTGCTCGGCGGATTGCGGGCCGTCATCAATACCCAGGCCGTGCAGGCCGTCGTGCTGTTCATCGGCGCCAGCGCGATCGCGGTGGCGGCCTTCGCCCGGGCGGGCGGCTGGGAGGCGGTGATGCACGGCGTCGAGCCGGGGCGCCTTTCGCTGATCCGGCCGATCGGCGATCCCGGCGTGCCGTGGCCCGGGCTGCTGCTCGGCATCCCGCTGCTCGGCTTCTACTACTGGTGCACCAACCAGGCGATCGTGCAGCGGGTGCTGTCGGCGCGCGACATCGACCACGGCCGCCGCGGCGTGCTCCTCGCCGGCGCGCTCAAACTGCCGGTGCTGTTCCTGATGGTGCTGCCGGGGATCTGCGCGCTGCTGCTGTTTCCAGGGCTCAAGCAGCCTGACGTGGCCTATCCCGCGCTGATCTTCGGATTGCTGCCGGCCGGGATCAAAGGCCTGGTGATCGCCTCCTTCGCCGCCGCGACGATGGCCTCCGTCGCCTCCTCGCTCAACGCCGCGGCGACGCTCTTCACCATGGACATCGTGCGGCCGGCGCTCCTGGGCGCCGACGAGAGCCGGCTGGTCGCGATCGGCCGCGTCGCCACTGCCTTCTGTCTCGTGCTTTCCGTCGCCTGGGCACCGCAGATCGAGACGTTCGGCGTGCTCTGGCAATATCTCCAGGCCATCCTCGCTTATGCGGTGCCGCCCACCGTGGCGGTGGTCCTGGTCGGCATGTTCTGGCGCGGCGCCAACGCCGCCGGCGCGGCGGCGACGCTCTCGCTGGGCTCGGCCTGCAGCGTCGCGCTCTTCCTGTCGAATGCGGTGTTCGGCTGGACGAGCATGCATTTCCTCTATGCCGCGCCGCTACTCTTTGCGATCGACGTGATGATCCTCGTCGTCGTGAGCCGCCTCGCCGCGCCCTCTGCCGGCGAAGCGTCCGACTCGCTGGTCTGGAGCCCATGCTTTTATCGCGAAGAGACGCAACGGCTCGCCGGCGTGCCCGTCTGGCGGAACCATCGCGTGCTGAGCCTGGCGTTGCTGGCCCTCACCGCCCTCGTCGTCTTCCTCTTCCGGTGAGGCCGCCTACGGCAGGTGGGCGAGGCCGACCAGCGCCGGATTGCGGTGGGTGATGAGGAAGGTCGGGATCGGCGCCATGTAGGTCTGGAAGCGGCCCTTATCCTCGAAGCGCCGCCGGAACCCGGACAGCGCGAACCGTGCCCCGAGCCGCGGCACGATCCCGCCCGCGATGTACACGCCACCGCGCGCACCCAGCGTGAGCGCGAGATCGCCGGCGACCATGCCCAGGGTCGCGCAGAAGATGTCGACCGCCTCGCGGCATTGCTTGTCGCTCTCGCCGAGCGCCGGGTCGGAAATCTGGGCCGCCTTGTAGGCGGCGGACGGCACGCCGTCGAGCGTGCAAAGCGCCTCGTAGAGATTGACCAGCCCGTCGCCCGACAGCACGCGCTCGGCCGAGACATGCCCGTAGCGCCGCCGCAGCACCTCGATGACCGCGCTCTCGCGGTCGGTCGAGGCGGCCATCGAAACGTGCCCGCCCTCGCCCTGGATCGGGACCCACTCCCCGTCATGGCCCATCATCAGGCCGCTGACGCCGAGCCCGGTACCGGGGCCGAGGATGCCGATCGTGGCGTGCGGCACCGCCGCGCCGCCACCGATCTGCTCGAGGTCGCCGGGTTCGAGATGGGGGACCGACACGGCGTTGGCCGTGAAATCGTTGAGCACCTCCAGCCGGGCCACGCCGAACCGGTCCTTGAGCTCGCTCTTGCGGAACTTCCAAGGGTGGTTCGTCATCACGACCAGATCGGCCTCGACCGGTCCGGCGATCGCCAGCGCGATCTCGTCCGGCTTCCCCTCGCCCTTCTGCTCGGCGAGGTACTCGTCGATGCACTCCTCGATCCCCGGATAATCGGCCGCGAGATAGGAGCGGAGGCCGCCATAGGCACCGTCGCGGGCCAGGGCCAACCGCGTGTTCGTTCCGCCGATGTCGCCGATGAGCCTCAGCATGGGTTCGCCATCCGCCGTGAGAACGAGCACTGCCGAAGGTCGTGCGAGACGGTCGGCATCGCAAACGCCATAGACCGGATCGCCCTTCGCCGCAACTGCGCACGGCCCGGTTGCCGGGCGACAGGGCGCGTGGCAGTGTCCGCGCCCCGATCGGCAGGGATCGGCAGGGAGAGCGGCGATGGACCAGCACGTGATCTCCGAGCGACGCGGCCATGTGCTCGAGATCCGCCTCGACCGGCCGGAGAAGAAGAACGCCATCACCAACGCGATGTACGGCGCGCTTACCGCCGCGTTCGAAGCGGCCGAGCAGGACCCCGAAGTCCGCGTGCTGTTGCTCAGCGGCGCGGGCGACGCTTTCACGGCAGGGAACGATCTCGGCGACTTCCTTGCGTTCGCCGGCGCGGGCGGGGAGCCCGGCGGGGTGCCGTTCATCCGGCGCCTCGCGCGGTTCGCCAAGCCGATCGTCGCCGCCGTCCATGGGGCCGCCGTCGGCATCGGCACCACGCTGCTGCTCCATTGCGACATCGTGGTCGCCGCCCGCAGCACGCGGCTGCAGCTGCCCTTCGTCAGCCTCGGCCTGGTGCCGGAGGCGGCGAGCTCGCTGCTGCTGCCGCGACTGGCCGGGCAGCAGCGCGCCAGCGAGCTGCTGCTTCTGGGCGAACCGTTCGATGCCGAGCAGGCGCTGCAGCTCGGCCTCGTCAATCGCGTGGTGGGCGACGACGCGCTGATGGAAACAGGGCGCGCCCTGGCCGACCGGCTCGCCGCGCTGCCGCCCGAGGCGGTGCGTGAGACCCGTGCGCTCCTGCGCAACGATGCGGTCGGTGTTCCCGAGCGCATCGAGGCGGAGCTGACGGTCTTCTCGCGGCGGCTCGCCTCGCCGGAATTCCGCGAGGCGGCCACCGCCTTCTTCGAGAAGCGAACGCCGCGGTTTTAGGTCCGCAGCGGCAATAGGCGGGCCTTAATGGTGGCCGTGCCCGCCGCCACCGCCGCCACCATGCCATCCGCCGCCGCCGTGGCCACCGCCACCATGCCAGCCGCCGCCCCAGTGGCCGCCGTGCCCATAGCCGCCCCACCATCCGCCGCCGCCCCACCAGCCGAAGCCGCCGTAATAGCCAGGCCAGCCGTAATCGTAGGGGGCGCCCCAGTAGGCGTCATAGGAAGGGTATCCGTAGTAGTAGCCGGGGTAGTAACCGGCATAGCCCGGTGCCGGCTCGGCCACGCAGCCGCCGAGCAGCGCGGCTCCGATCAACGCAGCACCCAGGCCCAAGCGACCGGGGATCTTCATCTCAGACTCCTGTCCGGCGATCGCGGGGACCGCCATGAGGAATCACATGGGGTGCGCGGCGGCAAACACCAGAGGGTGCAGGGCCGCTCCTAGCCGAGCGCCAGCAGGCACTCGTCGTAGGGCTTCTCCGTCGGCGCCGCGAGGAACTTGGCTGCCAGGCGCCCGGCGCAACGGTGTTCGGCGACCACGCCGTGGCCGACCCCCGGGAACACGAAGGTGGCGCCGTGCTCCAAGGTCTCCGCCGCGTGCCGTGCCCAGGCGGGCGGCGTGATCGGATCGACCTCGCCGGAGAGCAGCAGCACCGGCGTCGCACTGCGCACCGGCTGACGGGTCGCCGCATCGGCCTTGCCGACCGGCCAGACCGGGCAAGCGATCAACGGCAGATCGGACATGACGAAATCGCGGAACGCGCCGAGCCCGGCCGCCGCCGTCTCGATCGCGGCCGGATCCTCGAAGGGATATTCGTCGTGGCACTCGACGGAGAGGAAATCGCCGTAGTCGCTGTCAAGCGACGCGGCGGTGGCATAGGCCTCGCCGGCGAAGGGCGCCAGCGCCTCGGCGTCGCCGTTGCCGAGCGCCGACACCACGGCCGGCATCTTGCGGATCGTGTCCCAGCGGTAGAACCCGTAGAACAGACTCTCCAGCAGCTTTCCCTGGTCGATCGACGCGGTCGCCGGTGCGGCGCCGGGCAGCGCCACCGACACCTGGTACCCTTCGGCCCCGGCGTGCTGCAGCGCGATCTGCAACTGCTCGCCGAGCCGCGGGTTCCCGGCGCTGCATTGCGGGTCGGCAGTGCAGCGCCGGACCATCAGGTCGAGCGCGCCGCGCGCGTTGGGGCCAGCCTCGGCATAGGCCCGAGCGTCCGGCGGATAGACCGAGTCGAGGATGACGCTACGGGTGCGCGGATCGTCGAGCCGGAGGAACTCCAGGGCGACCCGTGTGCCGTAGGAGACGCCGTAGAGGTTCCAGCTCTGATAGCCGAGCCCCTCCATCATCGCCTGGATGTCGGCGACGGTGGCCGCGGTGTTGAAGGCCTCGAGCCTGATTCCCGACTTGACGAGCCGGTCGTGGCAGCGCTCGGCCGCGTCGCGCCAGCGCCGCGCCGCCTCCCCCATGTCCAGCTTCTCGATGAAGATGCGGCCGCCGGCCTCGGAAAGCTCCGGGCAGTCGAGCGTCGGGGTCGAGACGCCGACGCCGCGCTGGTCGAAGACCACGACGTCGCGCCCCTGCATCCACGCGACGTTTTGCGTGAGCCACCACCAGCGCTTGACCCCGGCCTCGTCCAGCCCCACCGCGGAACCGGGCCCGCCGTTGATGTAGACGATCGGATCGGGCGCCGCGCCGGCCCCACCCTCGAAGACAACGTACCGGACCGTCACCGGCACGCCCGCCGCCGCGGGGCCTTCGACGACGGCGCCGCAATGGGCGGACCGCTCGGCCGGGATCTGGAACCAGCAACGCATCGCCTCGACATGCGTCGTGGCGTCGCCGGCAGCATTGGCGACGGCCGCGCTCGGCTTCGGCCGGCTCGCCACCACCCAGACGACGAGCAGCACCAGTGCCGCCGCCACGCCCATGCCGGCGGCGAGCACCGTCCAGATCATCGTCTTGCCGACCGTCGTCCCCCCGCTCAAGGCCGAAAGTAGGTCTTAGTGACTGGCGCCGAGATTGACGATCTGCACCCGGCGATTGGCTGCCGCCTCGGGATTGGCGGCGTCGAGCGGCTCGTTCTGACCCTTGCCGACGGCGACGAGACGATCGCCCGAGACATTGTACTCGCTGATCAGATCGTCGCGCACCGCATTGGCCCGCGCCTGCGACAGAACCATGTTGCCGTCGGGCGTGCCGGTGCTGTCGGTATGGCCCTCGACCTGGAACTTGTAGCCGGTGAGCTGATCCGAATTGATCGCCGCCGCCAGGGTCTTCACGACCGACTTGGCTTCCGGCGTCAGCTCGGCCGAGCCCAGCATGAACTGCACGTTGAGCGAGATCGCCGGCGCCTGCGCGGCAGCTTCGCTCCCGCCGCCGGGCTGGGCGCTTAGGATGTGCAGGCCGCGCATCTGCGGCTTCCCTGTCGGCTTCAGCGCCTTGATGATGTCATCCGAGCTGGGATTGGCGCCTGGGCTCTGCGCCAGCGCGGGACTCACGAAAAGTGCGGCAGCGACGACAAGACCTCCGAAGAACTTCGCGGCCATTCCGGCCTCCTCACCTAGTTTGATCGGCCGTGGGTTTATAACGCGTCGGGGGGTATTATCGCAATCGGCGAGGCGCAGGGATAAAAGCCGCCAGTCCTGCAGCCTTCGTACCCCTCAGCGCGGGGCGCCCTCGCCCACCAGCGCGTGCGGGTCTCCGATCCGGGTCAGGGCGTCGGCGACCTGGGCCGCGCCGCCGGCGTCGCCGCGCAGCTTGGCGCGGATCAGGTCGGGCTGGTGGAAGGTGGCGTAAAGCTGCGCCGCCGGCACGAATTCCGGGGCGCGGCCGGGGCCGTTGTTGATCTGGAACCCGGCCAACGAGGCGTCGCCCGCCGCGCTGCCGCCATGTTCGAAGAACCCCTCGGGCACCCAGGCGACCCAGCGGCCGTCGCGGGCGTCGACATAGAGGCTCGCGATCTCCTCGCCGCCGGCCAGGTCGAACCAGCGGATCGTGCCGTCGCCCAGCGCCGCCACCACGCGGTGCTTGTTGGCCGTGACGTTGACGCCCCAGGCCGGCGCCGGCAGCACGCGGTGCCACAGCTCGGCCCCCGCCTGCTCGTAGCGCAGCTGGTAGTCGGTGCCGATCACCGCCGCCGCCTGCCCCGGCACCGCCGCGAAGGAGCGCACATGCTCATAGGGGCCGAGCTCGATCGGCCGGCCGTTGAACGAGACCGCCGTCGCGTTCCGCCAGTTGCCGAGATCGATCCCCGGCTGCGACATCGCCGGCGGGGCGAGATCCCCGCGGGGCGGCGGATCGCGATGCACCGTGACCTCGCCGAGATCGGCCCGGTAGTGGTCGTGCGGCCCCCCGTGGCGACAGACGAAATCGACCACGGTGCCGTCGGCCGACGCGGTGAACCCGTCCTGGTCGGCATTGCGGAAATCGCATTGGTCGGAGACCCGCGACAGCCGCAGCCGGCCGTCGATCCCCAGCACGCCGAACCCGCCTTGCGCGCTGGCGTAGGCCACCGTGTTGTCGGGCAGGAAGGCGAGATCGGTCACGGTGTCGGTCGCCACGACCACGTCGCCGGTGTCGATCTTGCCGCCCTTCATCGGCCAGAAGCGGATCAGATTGTGCTCGGCGGCGCTCTTGTACTGGCCGCCGGCGGCCAGCACGCTGCCGTCCGCATTGAACGCGACGACCGAGAGCGCCCCCGACGCGCCCGGCGCGCCGACCACCTCGGATACGCGCTGCAGGCGCTCCGCCAGATAGAGGTCGACCCGGGCCTGGCGCTCGCTGCCCACCGCGAGGATCGCGCCGTCGGGCGAAAAGGAGAGGCCCCAGGGCATGTCGCCGGCCGGCACCGCCTGCATCTGCGCGGGATGGCCGTAATTGCCGCCATAGAGCCTGATCTTGCCGTCGGCGGCGCTGCTGGCGAGCTTGCTCTGCGCGGAGAAGGCCAGCCAGTTGATCGTGCCGGCATAGTCGCGGTCGATCGCCACGATCTTGTGGCTCTTCACGTCGACGACCTCCAGCCCGCCGTGGCGCTGCAGCCCGACCGCAAGCAGCGAGCCGCCCTCGGCAAAGGCCAGCGCGCTGATCGGCTCGCTGAACCCGTCGATCGTGCCGAGCATCCGGTTGGCCGCGATGTCGAAGAAGAAGAGCCCGAAGGTCGTGTCGCCGGTGCGGCCGCCGGCCACCGCCATGTTGCCGTTCAGCGCCAGCGCGTAGAGCGCGCCGGCATCGCCGTCGCCCACCGGGACCCGCCACAGCCCGTCCGCCTTGCCGTCGGGCAGGCTCCAGCGGCGCAGGGTCTTGTCGTCCGAGACCGTGAGCAGCGCGTCGCCGCCCGCCAGCACCATGCGGTTGATCTCGGCGCCGTGCATCCCCGTCTCGACGCGCAGGATCGCCCGTTCGGGATCGCCGAACGTCGCCGCGGCGGCCGCGGACGCCAGCGCGACCGCGGCGAACCCCGCGCACAAGGCTCTCGGCAACATCCCCGCCGGACGATGCAGGGCGGCCCGCCGCGCCCCGCCCGGCGTCACCGCACCGCGGCCGACAGCGTCGTGAGCGTGGCCGTCAGCGTCTGCTGGATGGCCAGGGGAACGAAGGGGTTCTTGTCGAGGTCGGCCAGGATCTGGCTGCCGGATACGAATTGCTGATACTTGCCGATGATGTCCCGCGCCTCCTGCACCAGCTTGGAGCGGGCGTTCGCCTCGCTGGCGTTGACCGCCTCGTCGAGCTTGTCGGCCAGGCTCTCGTCCAGGTTCACCAGAACCGGGCCGACCTTCTCCTGATACTTCTTCTCGATCTCGGCGACGAGGTTGCCGCCGTTCTGCTGGCTGTAATGGGCGACGATCTCGCCGCGCAGCTTCTCGATGTCGCCTTCCATCTTCTTCCGGATTGCCAGCCACGCCAGCCGGGACTTGCCGTAGGCGACCGCGCCGGCGGCGCCGGGCACGTTGACCTGTTGCGGCGGCGGGGCCGTCTGCGCGGCCGGCGCAGCAGTCTGCGAAGTACCCGCCGGAGCCCCCTCGTCCAGCGCCTTGCGCAGCTGCTCGATCTGGGCCGCGGCATAGACCAGGTTGCCGGTCTTGAGGGAGGTCGTGGCGTCGATCGCGAGCTTCTTGAGCAGGGCCAGGAAGTTGGCGTTGTTGCCGGCGACCTGCGGGATGCGCGCGATCAGCGCGGCCAACTGCTGCTGCAGCTTGCCCGCGTCGAGAGCCGGGGTCTGCGGCGGCATCGGCGGCGGAGCCGGCGGCTCCGGAACGCCCTGCTGCGTCTCGGGCTGCGGCTGCCCCTGGGTTTGCTGCGTCCCCTCCTCGGCCTCCTCGTAGCCCTCCACCAAGGTCCCGTCCTCCATGAGGATCTCGACCTTGCTGTAGCTCGTGCCCTTCAGCGTCTTGACCAGCTTCGCGGCCATCGAGCTGACCATCTTGTTCACATAGAACTTGACGATCTTGCCCTTGGCCTCGGCCTCTTCGTTCTCGCTCTCGCCCGTCTCCTCGCCCTCGGGCTTGGCGCCGCCGACGTAGCAGGTGCCGAAGCGCGTGTTCTTCGCCTGCGGGAACTTGGCCGTCAGGTCCGCCTCGACCGCCCGCGGCTGTTTGGTCTTGTCCAGGAACAGCAGCGCGACGCTCGTGTCGGCGCCCAACCCGAAGGCGAACCGCACCGGCTTGTCTTTGCTCGCCTTGGCCAGCAACATCTTCATCTCATTCTTTTCCATGCCGGTCTTACTGTCAGCCATGGCCGTCTCCAAGAGCGCTGTGCACGGGAATGGGGACGCATTATGAGACAGCGTCCGGTCGCTTGAAAAGGACTCAAATCGGTCAAGGGTCCTGTTCTATAACCACGATCGGCGAATGGCCGAACGGAGGGGGACATGCAGTACGACGTCAATTTCGGTCGGCTCGCCAAGGCGCCGCGCCCGATCTCGCCGGGGACGAAGTTCCGCCTGGCGCTCCTCGGCGATTTCTCCGGAAGGGCGAACGCCGGCAAGCTCGACACCGGCGAGAAACTGGCGGCGCACAAGCCGATCAAGATCGACGTCGACAACCTCGACGACGTGATCGCGCGGATGAAGCTGTCGCTCACCCTCGCGCTCGCCGAGGACGGCAGCACGATCACCGTGCCGATCAACTCCATGGACGATTTCCATCCGGACCAGCTCGTCGAGAACGTCGAGCTCTTCGAATCGCTCGTCGACGTGCGCCGCAATCTCGGCAGCAAGGCGACCTTCGACCGGGCGGCGCGGGAGGTCCTGTCGTGGAGCGGCGAGGAGCCGCTGCCGCCGCCGCCGCGCGAGGCGCGCGGTACCGCAATCGCGACCGACCGCCGGCTCTCCGACTTCGCGCGGCTGACCGGCCGGGCGACCGCCACGGACGGCGCCGGGACCGAGATCGACGAGCTGGTGAAGCGGCTGGTCGGGCCGTTCATCCAGCCGGAGCGCGACGCGCGCCAGGAGCAGCTCACCGCCCGCGTCGACGAGGCGCTGTCGGTGTCGATGCGCCGCGTGCTGCATCATCCCGACTTCCAGACCGCCGAGGCGCTGTGGCGCGGCGTCGAGTTCCTGGTCCGCCGGATCGAGACGGACGACCGCAGCGAGATCGTGCTCTACGACGTCTCGGCGGAGGAGTTCGCCGCCGATCTCGCCGCCGGGGACAGCCTCTCGAATTGCGGGCTCTACGGCATGCTGGCCGAGCAGCCGGCGATGGACGCGCATCAGGGGCCGCTTTCGGCGGTGATCGGGCTCTACGGCTTCGAGCTGACGCCGCCGCATGCCGACCTGCTCGGCCGCGCCGCCCAGGTGGCCGCCGCCGCCGGCGCGCCCTTCATCGCCTCGATCGCGCCCGACGCGCTCAAGATGCCGTTCCGCGACCAGCACCCGCTGATCAAGGACGCCTGGTCGGCGCTCTACGGGCTGCCGGCCTCGGCCTATCTCGGCCTCGCCACGCCGCGGTTCCTGCTGCGCGCGCCCTACGGCAAGAAGAGCGATCCGATCGACGCCTTCAATCTCGAGGAGTTCACCCGGCAGGAGGGCCTTGCCGGGATGCTCTGGGGTCATCCCGGCCTGCTGGCCGGGCTGATGCTGGCCGAAACCTGGGCGCAGCAGGGCAAGGCGATGAAGCTCGGCACGGTGATGACCGCGCGGGACATGCCCTACCACATCTATTTCGACGACGACGGCGACCCCGTCCCCCTGCCCTGCACCGAGCGCCTCTTTTCGGAGCGCCAGGCGGCGATGGTCACCGGCTACCGGATGATGCCGACGCTCACGCTGCGCGGCCGGCCCGAGGTCCGGCTGGGCGGGTTCTCGTCGGTCGCCGGCACGCCGCTCGCCGGGTTCTGGGCGCCGGTGGAGATCACGCCCTCGGCCGAACCCGAGCCGGCCGCGCCTCGGCCCGCGGCCGCGGAGCCCGCAGCCGAGGCGCCTGCGGCCGCCGAAGAGACCCCCGATCTGGACGCGCTGCTGGCCAGTCTCGACACGCCGGCCGCCGAGGCACCCGCGGCGGAAGCGGCGGCGGAGCCGGCCGCCGAGGCGGCGATGGACGATCTAGACGCGCTGCTCGCCAGCCTCAACGCCGAGCCGGAGCCGACGGCGCCGGACGCGACCGAACCCGACCTCGACGCGCTGCTCGCCTCGCTGAAATGACATTGCGAAATCGAGAGAGAGCTTCGCGAGATCCGCGCCCGTGGAAGGCGCGGTTCTCCCTCTCCGCCCTCGGGGGCGGAGAGGGTCGGGGTGAGGTGGGGGAACCTCGACGCGTCGGCGCGACCCACCTCACCCTCCCGCTGCGCGGGCCCCTCCCTCTCCCCCCTGAAGGGCGGAGAGGGGGATCGGGGCGCGATGACCCTCACACCGCGCGGATGACGATATCGATGCGGCCCTTGTCCTGGCCGGTAGCCTGCACGGCGCCCGGGTCGCCGAGCGATCGGCAGACCCGGTTGCGGGCGAGGCCCGCCTCGACCAGCCGCTGCTCGATCAGCTGCGCGCGCAGCCGGGAGAGGTCGGCGATCATCGCCGGGGCTATCGGATCGAGGTACTCGGTGAGCACGACCGCCGCGTCCGGGGACCGCGCGGCGGCGGCCGCCGCCGCGGCGATCACGCCGAGCGCCGCCTGATCGATCATGGCCGACCATTCGCCGAAGCGGACCGCGAAGTCCCCGCCATGCCGGCGCTCCCGGTTGACGATGCCGGGATGGATCATCCAGGGATCGCCGCCCTCCTCGGGCCGGCCGCCGTGGCTGACCCAGATCTCCATCACCTCGTCCATGCTCGCGCAGGCGATGACCTCCACGGTCATGCCCGGGGGCAACGTGTTCATCAGCAGGTCGTCGATATGGGTCTCGCCGCCGACCAGCCAGCCGCCGCCGCCGAATTCCGCGATAATGATGTCGGCCATGGAAACCTCCGAAGTCTTGGCGTATAGAACGCCCGTGACGTCCGCGCGGGGCTGCGTCGACCATTCAGGCAAGCAGCGATGCCTCTGATTCTGACTCTGACCGATCAGGAGGACCAGACCCGCCGCGAGACCCGCACCCTCTCCCAGGGCAGCCTATCGATCGGGCGCAACCCGGACAACTTCCCTGGGCTCGACCGGTGGATTTTAGAAGATACGACGCGGCAGGTCTCGAAGACCCATTGCATGATCTCGGCGGAGGCCGGGAGCTACGTCCTCGAGGATCGTAGCACCAACGGCATCTACATCAACGGCAGCCAGACTCCGACGTCGAACGGCAGCCGGATCGTGCTGAACGACGGCGACCAACTGCGCCTCGGCCGCTACTTGATCGCGGTGCAGGACGGAAAAATTTCGGCCGGCCCCGACCCGTTCGGGCTCGATGCCCCGGCGGCGCCGGTACGTATCGACGCCTTCGGCGGCACCGGCACGGGCATGCCCGATCCGCTCGGCGTCGATCCGCTCGACGACATTTTCGGCGGCGGGGGGCACGCGCCGCCGCCCTACATCCAACCGGCCGCGCGAGCGCCCCAACCGTTCCGAGCCGAGGATCCCTTCGACCTCGCCTCCGAAGGACGCCGCGAGCGGATCGATTCCGACGACGATCTGTTCCGTCCGCGTCCCGCCACGGAGACCTGGCAAGGCGGCTC
>DATGFU010000581.1:0-2210 GCA_035308865.1 Allostellaceae bacterium
CGCCCGCTCCGCGTGAGCGGGGCCTTCCGCATCGAGGTCCTGGCCCAAGGGCACGACAGATCAGGATTCGATAGCGGCAGCGAACCGCTCGACCGCTACTTGCGCGAACAGGTCACCCAGGACGTGCGCCGGCGTGCGACCGCCTGTTATGTCGCCGTGGAGACGGAACGCGTTGAGGTGGCGGGGTATTACACGCTCGCCGCCGGCGGGGTTCCGCTCTCGGAGATGCCGGAACCCCTGGCCAAGAGATTGCCGCGCTATCCGTCAGTGCCGGTGGCGCGCATGGGAAGGCTCGCGGTCGACCGGAAATTTCGCGGCCGGCAACTCGGGGCGGCCTTGCTATGGGATGCCGCCACCCGCGCCGCCCGATCGGAAATCGCCGTCTTCGCCCTCGTCGTGGACGCCAAGGACGACGCGGCATCATCGTTCTACGCGCATCACGGCTTCGTTGCCTATGGCAGTTCGCCGCGGCACCTCATCCTGCCATTGGCCAGATTCCGGCCGGCGCCGTAGCGGCCGCGCCTTCCTAGCGCAGCGGCACCGCCCACCAGATGAGGCCGTAGAACGTGTCGTTGGCCGAGGCGTTCTGCGTCGTGCCGTCGAACTTCGTGTAGGCGACGTATTGCAGCGACACCTTGACGTTGAGCCAGTCGGGCAGGAACGAGCCGTCCTTGCCGCCCGGCGTCCAGTCGAGTTCCGTGACCCAGCCGGCGCTGTTGGGGCTGCCGCCGAACTGGGCCAGGTCGCTCGATCCCGTCGTGTCGAACCACTGGGCATTGGCCGTGTAGCTGTTCTGGTAGGTGAAGGAGACGTTGGTGCGGAAGGTGCGCAGGGAATCGTGCGGGTTGGTGCCGGCCGCCACGCGGCTCGCCTTCAGGTCCTGGCTCTCGCCGATCCAGGTGGCATAGGCCGAGACGTTGATGTCGGGCGACGGATCGAACTGCCAGCTCGCATCGACCGCCGTGTCGGTCACGGTATCGGAGGTGCCGCCCGTGATGCCCGCCGGGAAGGGCGACGCCGCCATCCCGTAGGTGCCGAGCTCGACGTGATGCGGCCCCCAGCTCTGCTCCAGCGCCACCCGCCAGTAGGGGAAGAGCCCGTCCATCAGCGTCGGCGGGCTCCCGGCCGCGCCCAGTGCCTTCTGCACGCTGCGGTCGAGGCTGTGGTAGCCGTCCACCTCGACATAGAGAAGGTCGTCCCACTTGGCGTAGAGCCCGGCCCCCAGCACGGTTTGCGCGAGGCCGCCATCGATCAGCGTCGCGGCCGCCGGGGTCGGCGCCAGCGGCGAGGCGGCAAAGGGGAATCCCCAGGCCGGGGTCGTATTCCACAGATCCTGGACGGTCGGGTTGTTGTTGAGCGTGGCACCCCAGGTCAGCTTCTTGCCGGCAAGCGTCCCGTCGTCGGAATAGCGGATGTCGAGATTGTCCCAGGTGAAGGCATGCCCGGTGCCGTCATAGGTGAGCTGGACGAACATGCCCGCGGGATCGGCGATCCGCCCGGCGATGAAAAGCGAAGCCTGGTCGAGCGTGAGGTTGTCGTTCGACCCGAAGCCCGGCGCCGCGCCGCCGGCCTGGCCTTGGCTCGTGTGCGTGAAGCTCGTCTGGGCCATCGCGGCCAGCGGCGGGAACGCGTCGCTGCCGCCGCCCGAGAGGGTGTAGGCGTGCAGCTTGAAGTCCCTGCCGATCTGGGTGAGCTGCGGTCCGAAGGCGCCGACATGGCAGGCGACGCAGCGCAGCCCCGTCTGCTCGGCGAAGCTCGGCACCGCGTGCGCGGCCGTCGGCAGGCAAAGCGTCGCCGCGAGCGCGGCCGGGAGGCAGTACTCTCTCATGCGGACAGACTCTCTCCGAGGCCGGGCGGGTCCGTTGCACGTCCGGGTAGGTGTTCCCGGAAGAGCGGCCGCTGACGGCAGTGGTCGTTTCACAGCAGCAGACGAAAGCGACAGCGAATTCATTCCATCACTGTCGGCCGGGCGACGAAGCCCGGTCGGAATGCCGCACCACGCGATGATTAGTGTGATCTCAACGAAGAATTATTTGGAATAGGCGGCCCGTCTCATTCGTCACCGAACTCCCTCCGCCGCAAGCGCACGGCTGTCCGGGGAAAGTATTGCCGCCACGAGAACGAGTCTCGGGCGAGGCTTGTGCGTCTTTTGATGTCGTCATGCGCGGGCTTGACCCGCGTATCCACGTCGTTCCGTGTCGCGGAGCCAC
>DATGFU010000582.1:0-5345 GCA_035308865.1 Allostellaceae bacterium
TGCACGGGTTGGGCAAGCAGAAGGAGGCCCTCGCCGCGCTGGAGACGGCCAAGGCCAAGGGCGTGCCGCCGGCCGCGGTCGGCTTCGTCGAGGCGACGGCGCTCGCCGGCCGCGGTCGGCTTCGTCGAGGCGACGGCGCTCGCCGCCGCGGGCGAGCACGAAAAGGCATTCGCGGCGCTCGCCGAGGCGGTGAAGCAGGGCTACGGCCAGCCCGACCAGATGGCGGCCGATCCCGACCTGAAGCCGCTCGCCGCCGACACCCGCTTCGCCGGTCTCGTCGAGCAGGCGAAGCGGAACCAGACGCCGTGCGCCTACAAGGCCGAATATCGGCAGTTCGATTTCTGGGTCGGCGACTGGAACGTCGTGACGACCAAGGACGCGACCTCGGCCGGCGTAAGTCATATCGAGCGCACCGTCGGCGATTGCGTGATCTGGGAGAACTGGACCTCGCTCGGCACCTCCGGCTACGCCGGCAAGAGCTACAACATCTACAACCCATCGCTGAAGCGTTGGGAGCAGTTCTGGGTCGACAACCAGGGCGACACGATCCATTTCGCCGGCGGGCTGAAGGACGGGGTGATGGATTTCACCACCGACGAGATCCCCCAGCCCGACGGCACGAGGCTCAAGCGGCATCTCCAGTTCTTCAGCCTCGACAAGGACACGATGCGCCAGTTCAGCCAGGGCTCGACCGATGGCGGGAAGAGCTGGTCCGTCGAGTACGACCTGACCTATCACCGTCGCGCCTAACCGGCGATCACGCTCCGGCGCTTGGTGCGCCCATGGTCGGAAGACGTTTTTGACTTCGGCGTTTCTACAACCTTGCGAAGAGGGGTCGGAAACGCGATAGTCGAGAGGTTCCACAGTGCACCATGGAGGATTCGAGCATGACGCGCCGGGGCCCTGACCTAATCCGGATATGGTTCACGGAAGTCTGGGACAAGCGCCGCGCCGAGGCAATCGACGAGCACGCGGCTGCGGATTGGGATGGCCACGATCTAGACTTGCCGGGTAGCCCCGATCTGAGTTGGCGGGAGCGATTCAAGCTGGTTCACGAGGCCTACTGCAGCGCCTTCCCGGACATAACGATCGCGGTCGACCGAACGATCGGCGACGGTGACTACGTATCCGCCCACTGCACCATCCGCGGTACACACCTGGGTGAGGGACTTGGGTTCCCGGCCACCGGTCGCTCCGTCAACTTCACGGGTATCGTCCTCGTCCGGTATGTGGATGGCAGAATCGCCGAATCATGGGAGAGCTGGAACTTTCTCAAGATGTATTCCCAACTCGGGCAGAACCTGACTTACGCTCCCCTGGCCTAGCGACCTATCGCAATCGACTGGGGCGCGCTGTGCGGGGTGATCCGAAAGGCGCCTCGTACCTTATGCTGCCTGGTTCTCCATGGGGAACGGTCGAGGCGAGGGATCGATGGCGAGAGGCAACGCATCCACCGCGGGGCGCTGCATCGCTCTCGGCCTTGTTGCCGTCATCCTCTTGGCCGTTGGCACGGTCCCGGCGCGGGCCGATGATGCGGGATTGCCGACTTCGCTGGCCGACGCGGTCCGGATGGAGCGCGAGAACGCGCTGCCGCGAACCAGCTTCTATGACACACCCGCGCTCGCCGGGACGAAGCCCGGCGACCTCCTCCGGCGGGAGGACGCCGCCGGCTATGCCGTGCCGGCCGGCACCAGCGCCGTCCGAATCCTCTACCACTCGCAGGATGCCGACGGCCGCGATGTCGCCACATCGGGCGTCGTGCTGGTGCCGCCCGGCGCGCCGCCCGCCGGGGGCTGGCCGGTCATCGCCTGGGCGCACGGAACGACAGGTGTCGCCCGCCAATGCGCGCCGTCGCTGGAAAAGGACTTGGCCTACGGCGAGGAGGGGCTGATGCCAATGGTTCGCGCCGGCTTCGCCATCGTCGCGACCGACTATCACGGGCTCGGCACCG
This sequence comes from Allostellaceae bacterium, assembly GCA_035308865.1. Classification (GTDB taxonomy): domain Bacteria; phylum Pseudomonadota; class Alphaproteobacteria; order ATCC43930; family CGMCC-115725; genus DATGFU01. The sequence continues at coordinate 1,952 of DATGFU010000582.1, forward strand.
AGGGGCCGCATCAGTACCTGAACAAGCTGGCGCAGGGCCGCGATGTGATCAACGCGGTCCCGGCCGCGCGCGAGGCCGTGCCGTCGCTCGGCCGGAAGTGGGTGGTCGACGGTCATTCGCAAGGCGGCCGCGCAGCCTGGAGCGTCGCCGAGCTGGAGGCGGGGCTCGACGATCCGGACTATCTCGGAGCGGTCTCGGTCGCCGGCGCCTCCGACTACCGCGAGGCCATGGTGGAGACGCACCGCCCCGGCGACGCCGGCGCCTATCTCAACCCCTACGTCGCCTATGCCATCCGTGCCCTCACGCCTGCTTTCGACCCTGCGGACCTGCTCCAGGGGGTGGCGCTCGCCCGCTATGCCGCGGTGACCAGCGAGGGATGCTGGGATTACGCCTATGCCGCGGTTCTGGAGGAAAAACCCGGCTCGCCGCTGAAGCCGGGGTGGGATCGAAATCCCGCCGTCGAGCGCTTCCTCCAAGGGACCAGTCTCGGCGACGTGCCGATCCGCGGGCCGCTCCTGGTGATCGCCGGGGAAAGCGACCGGACGGTGCCGGTCACCGCCATCCGCACGGTCGTGCGAAAGGCATGCGGAAACGGCATTGCGCTGACCCTTCGGGTCTATCCCGGCCTCGACCACGATCCGGTCATGGACAAGTCGACGCCCGATCAGCTCGCCTGGATTAGCGACCGCTTCGCCAACAAGCCCGTCGCGAATGGCTGCGGCGAGGTGCCGTAACCAGCGGCGCCTCGGCGGTCCCTTGCAGGCGGTAGCACAATGCGTTCAACTGGGGGTGGCCGGATGACCTCCAGGCTTGGGAGCGCACCCATGTCGGCAATCATCGATCGCGACATGCCCGACGATCCCCATCTTGTCCCGGGACGGGCTTGCGGTTCTTGCAACGCGTGTTGTGTCGCGCTCACGATCGATGACCCGGAACTCCAGAAACCGCAGGGCCATCGCTGCCCGAATTCCGACCGCGACGGCGGCTGCACCATCTACGCGACGCGACCGCACACTTGCCGCACCTTCTATTGCGGCTGGCGGCAGCTGAAGTGGATCCGCGAGTCGCTTCGGCCGGACCAGTCGGGCGTTCTGGTCCTGCTGGACAGCGAAATCTCGAAGGTGAACGCGACCGAGCGTCTCGCGATCGGCGGCGTCCAGTTCATGCTGCTCAACAAAGCGGCGCTGAAAGCCGAAGGCCTCGCCGAGTCCGTGGCCGCCGCCGTGGCGGCGAAGATCCCCGTCTACCTATGCATTCCGGGCGAACCAGGCTTCACCGTCGCCGGCGGGCGGATCAACGAGGACCTTGAGGAAGCCGTGCGCATCAGGGACAAGGCCGCGGTGCTCAGAATACTCCGCGAGCGACGCACAGTCTTCCGGTCCGTGAAGCGCGAGCGGGTCGTCTTGTCCGGCCACGCCGGGTGGTCCACCGAACAAGCGAGGGAATGATGGCTCGCCCAGCGCCGTTGCGGCTGTTGCCTTCGGGCATGCCGGGGCGACGCACTAGCAACTTTATGAATCTGGTGTGCTTTTTCGGATTTGACGCTCGCTCGGCGCTCGACCCGAGAATGAGGCGAACTTCAAATCCAGCAGCACACTAGTGTCCTGACTTTAACGAATGGCTCCTTTAGCTTCCCAACCGTCATGCCCGGGCTCGTCCCGGGCATCCACGTCGTGCAACGGCCAAGCGGCCCGACGTGGATGGCCGGAACAAGTCCGGCCATGACGACAAAGAGGCGACAACCGTTGGAGTCACAACACTAGAACTGCACCTTTGCCTTGATGCCGCTTTTGACCAGGAGGCCGAGCGTCCTCGACATGCCCCTCAGTTGGTCCCGCATCGGATCGTCGGCGTCCGACTTGTTCTCGGATGCGGCCTTGGTCGCCTGGCGGTATTTCTGGCAGAGCTGGAGGCCCTGCCGGGCGGAGACCCGGGTCTGCCGGTCGTCCTTGTCGTCGTAGGCGTCTTCGAGCTTGTCGAGCATGGCGGCGAAGGTGATCCTGAAGTTCTTCAGGGCCGCCTTGACCTTCCGCGCGTCGCCCGGATTCATCCCGGTGAGATAGTCGGCACCGCGCCCGCTTCCGGCGATGCGCTTGTCGACGATGGATTTCGCCTGCTTCCAGGCCGCCCGCAACTTTTTGGCTACCGCCACGTGCCGCCCTCCGTGGTTGAGCCGCTAGGATCGCCACTGCCGGAGGCGCCCGTCAATACTCTGTCGTTTACGTTCGAGAGCGCCATCAGGCGCATCTCGCTGCGCACTACCCGCCGGGGGGTTGCCTGCCAGAATGCCTGAAGTTACCCATCGTTCTGTGATCATCGACCCGCGGCCCCTCCCCCCGGCGCGTCCGTCCGCGTGACCGCCGAAGACGCTTCCGTACCGGTCTCGCTGCGGCGCCACCGCGCCTTCACGCTCTACTGGCTGATTACCGGCTGCGCCTCGACCGCCAGCCAGGTGATGAGCGTGGCGCTGGGCTGGCAGGTCTATGCGCTGACGCATGATCCGCTCGATCTCGGCCTGATCGGCCTCGCCCAGTTCATCCCGGCCTTCCTGCTGGCGCTGCCGGCCGGCCACGCGGTCGACCGCTACCGCCGGCGGACCATTCTGCGCTGCTGTCTCGCGGTCGATGGGACGGCGGCGCTGCTGCTGGCGCTCGGCAGCGCCGGCGGCTGGCTTCGGATCGAGGCGGTGTTCGGATTGGCGGCGCTGATCGGCGCGGCGCGCGCCTTCGAATCCCCGGCGAGGTCGGCGCTGCTGGCGGGGCTCGTACCGCGCGAGAGCCTCGGCCGTGCGGTCGCGTGGAACTCCTCGGTGCAGCAGGTCGCCACAATCGTCGGCCCGGCGCTGGGCGGGCTGCTCTACGGGCTGGGCGCCGCCGCCTGCTACGCCGCCTGCACGGCCGCCTGGGGCACCGGCCTGGCGCTGGCGTTCTTCCTGCCGCCGGCGGCGCAGGCGATCGGCCGCGAGAAGCCGACGCTCAGGTCGGTGCTCGCCGGACTGGAATTCATCTGGCGGCGCAAGGAGATCCTGGGCGCCGTCTCGCTCGACCTCTTCGCGGTGCTGCTAGGCGGCGCGGCGGCGCTGCTGCCGATCTACGCCCGCGACATCCTGCTGGCCGGCCCGTTCGGGCTCGGCCTGCTGCGCAGCGCACCGGCCGTCGGCGCCCTCGTCGTCGCGGCGACGCTCGCCCGCCGCCCGCTCGAGCACAATAACGGCCCGGCCATGTTCGCGGCGGTGGCGGTCTTCGGCATCGCCACCTGCATCTTCGCCGTCTCGCACAACATGATCCTGTCGCTGGCGGCGTTGGCCGCGATGGGCGCCGGCGACATGGTGAGCGTGTTCGTCCGGCAGTCGCTGGTGCAGCTGCGCACGCCCGACGAGATGCGCGGCCGCGTC
>DATGFU010000583.1:0-2216 GCA_035308865.1 Allostellaceae bacterium
AGATCAGGTACAGGAAGGTCGAGAGGTTCTCGGACATCGTCAGGCCCCGCTCACTTCGTCTTCTTCTTGAACATGCCGAGCATGCGCTGGGTCACGATGAACCCGCCGAAGATATTCACCGAGGCCAGCGTCACCGCGATGAAGCCCATGAATTTCGAGAAGCTGAACCCGGCCGGGCCGGCCGCGATCAGGGCGCCGACGATGATCACCGACGAGATCGCGTTGGTGACGCTCATCAGCGGCGAGTGCAGCGCCGGCGTCACGCGCCAGACCACGTAGTAGCCGACGAAGCAGGCGAGCGCGAACACGGTCAGGAAGAACATGAACGTGTCGCCGCCATGCGCGGTCTGCGCCTGGCTGGCGATCTGCTGGGCCAGCGCGTCGAGCTTGTCGGCGAGCCCGTGAGCCTGCCCGCCGAGATCCTGCGCCTGCTGCGAAAGCTGGTTCTGGTCCATCGTGTCCTGGTCTCCTCAGGCGGAAGCTCGGTTGGCGGAATGCGCTTTGCTTTTCCGCCCTACGAAGGCGGTGCGTAGGGCGGAAAAGCGCAGCGCATTCCGCCATTCGTGATGCCCGGCCATGTCAGGCGGCCGGCGCCAGCGCCGGGTGGACGATCTTGCCGTCCTGGGTCACCAGCGTGCCCTTGATGATCTCGTCGTTCGTGTCGATCCTGAGCGCCTTGTCGGCGACGATGAGGCCAAGGAAGGCGAGCAGGTTGCGGGCGTAGAGCGCCGAGGCGTCGCTCGCGATCTGGCTGGGCATGTTGGCCGGGCCGATGAGCTTGACGCCGTTCGACGTGGTGACCGTCTTGCCGAGCTTCACGCCCTCGGTGTTGCCGCCGGCCTCGGCCGCGAGGTCGACGACGACCGAGCCCGGCTTCATGTCCGCCACCATCTCCTTGGTGATCAGGATCGGCGCCGGCTTGCCGGGAATCAGCGCGGTACAGATGACGATGTCCTGCTTCTTCACCGTCTCGTGGATCTTCTCGCGCTGGCGGCGCTGATAGTCCTCGCCCATCTCCTTGGCGTAGCCGCCAGCCGTCTCGGCATCCTTCGCCGCCTCGGCATCGACCTCGACGAAGCTGGCGCCAAGGCTCTGCACCTGCTCCTTGGCGGCGGCGCGCACGTCGAAGGCGGAGACGATGGCGCCGAGGCGCCGCGCGGTCGCGATCGCCTGCAGCCCGGCGACGCCCGCCCCCATCACGACGACGCGGGCCGGCGGCACCGTGCCGGCCGCCGTCATCATCATCGGGAAGGCGTGCCCGTACTCCGCTGCCGCCTCGACCACGGCCTTGTAGCCGGCGAGGTTCGACTGCGAGGACAGCACGTCCATCGACTGCGCGCGGGTGATGCGCGGGATCAGCTCCATGGCGAAGCTGGTGATACCGGCCCCGGCATAGGCCGCGACGTCGTCCTTGCGCTGCAGCGCCTGCAGGATCCCGACCAGCACCGTGCCCGACTGCAGATAAGCCAGCTCGTCGAGCCCTTCCGACTTAAGCCGCGGCCGCTGCACCTTGAGCACGATGGCGGCGCCGTCGGCGGCGGCAGCGGCATCCGGGGCGATTGTCGCGCCGGCCGCCTGATAGGCCGCGTCAGTGAACGAGGCGGCCGTGCCGGCGCCGCTCTCGACCGCGACATCCAGCCCCATGCCGATCAGCTTCTTCACGGTGTCCGGCGTTGCCGCGACCCGCGACTCGTTGGCGCGCGTTTCCTTGGGAATGGCCAGTTTCATCGTTCGTCCTCAAGGCGAGCGGGCCGGGCCGCCCGGTCAGGCGGAGGCCGTTGCAAGGCCGGCTGTTTTTGGTCGGCACCGCGGCGGGACGCAAGACATAGTTTAGATCGATGCCATGCGCGCCGCGGTTCCCCGGCCCGCGTTGCTCGTGGTAATTGGCGACCGCGGCGGGCAGCGGCGACAGGAGAGTTTTGGAGTGGCACCGCATCAATTGCGGCGAAATCGTGGCACGGCCGGAATAAAGCCATCGTTCGCCCGTTCTCACGGTACGCGGACAACCAGGCCGGGTCCGCGGTGAGCGACGTCTTCAGCGAAGAACTCGTGGCCTGCCTGCCGCGGCTCCGGCGATTTGCCCGGGGCCTGACCGGATCCGTCTCTCAGGCGGACGATCTCGTGCAGGCGGCATGTGAGCGGGCCCTGACGAGGCGTCATCAGTTCGAGGCCGGGACGCGGTTCGACTCTTGGATGTTCCGGATCGCGCAAACATT
>DATGFU010000584.1:0-10360 GCA_035308865.1 Allostellaceae bacterium
CCGGCCGAGACGCGGTTGATGCCGCGCTCGTATTTGTGCGCCTGCTGATAGGTCACGCCGATCAGATCGGCGAGCTGCTGCTGGGTCAGGCCCAGCATGATCCGGCGTTCGCGGATCCGGGCACCGACGTGGCGGTCGATATCCTGGGTCCGGCTGGTCGCTTTCCTCATGGGCGAAGGCTCCTCTCTTGCGATTTCGCCGCACGAATGCAGCGTAGTTTCCCGCCTCCAAGCCCGCTATTGTTGTTCAAGCGTATGCGCAGCAACCAGGGCGGTATGCATCCCGAATGAACTGACGATTGCTCAACTCGCCAGCAGGAAGATTCGCGCCGTACCGCCCCCAACGCTAGAGCGACACCAACATTCCGGCAGAACGCCTATTTTGCAAGCGGATTATTCGTCGCTCCGGCCCGAATTCTTCGACAGAGCCTCGAGCTGTCGCTGCATCTCGTTCAACCGTTCCGTGAGATCATGCAGAGCGCGAAGGTTGGGGTCGGGCGCCGGAGGCGGCGCTGCGGCAGCTGTCGGCGGCGATGCCGGCTCGCCCTGCTGCTCGCCGAAGGGCGAGAACATCTTCAGCGCCTGCTCGAAGAGCGCCATGTTCTGCTTCCCCATCTCCTCGAATTGGCCGAAGGGGAAGAGGCCGCCGAAGGACGAGCCGACGCTTTTGGCCAGCTGCTCCTGGTTCTTCGAGAAGGTCTTGATCGCGTATTCCAGGTAACGCGGCACCAGCCACTGCATGTTGTTGCCGTAGAAGCCGATCAGCTCGCGCAGGAAGCTGATCGGCAGCAAGTTCTGCCCCTTTCCCTCCTCCTCGACGATGATCTGGGTCAGCACCGAACGGGTGATGTCCTCGCCGCTCTTCGCATCGTAGACGATGAAATCCGCCCCGCCGCGCACCATCTGGCTGAGGTTGTCGAGGGTCACGTAGCTCGACGTCGCCGTGTTATAGAGCCGCCGGTTGGCGTATTTCTTGATGATGATCGGCGCCGTTGGATTGGGCTCCTTGATGCTCACGAATCTCCCCCTTGGCAAAGGCGCGTAAGGTTCATGCTGCGCAGCATAGCAGCATATTACGCAGTTGCAGCATGGGAATGAGAACCAAACCCTGCGATCGACCGGACCATGGGCCGATGCGGCGGGCGCGGGGCCAGCCGTCGCTCGATTGCATCGCGGGAGCCGGGCGATATAGTCGCCCGCATGACCCAGACACCGCCGGATCTGTCGGCGCTCGCCCGCCGCTATGTCGAGCTGTGGCAGGACCAGCTGGCTGCCGTGGCCGCCGATCCAGAGATGGCGGACACGCTCGCCCGCTGGCTCAAGGTCGCCGGCGGCAACGTCACCGCCTCGGCCGCAATGTGGCAGAGCCTGTGGCCCGCCCATGACGGCGCCGCGCCGCCAGGGCCCGCGTCCGCTGCCGCTGCACCTGCTGACGGCAGCGGCGACGTGGCACAGCTCTCGCTTCGCCTTGCCGCTCTGGAAGCACGGATTGCTGCCCTGGAGGCCGGACCTGGCCGAGCGGGCGGCGAGCCTTTCAAGGGACCTCGCCGCCGCCGCCCTGCCTGAGCTGGCCGCGGCGGTCGAGCGCGAGCTCGCAACCCGCGCCGAGGCGCTCGCCACCGGTCTCGAAGCCTATCGCGGACATCCCTACCGCCGGCATGTACGGGACCTGCCGACGGTGTGGAGCGACGGCACGACGCGCCTCATCGATTACGGACCGCCCGGCGGACGGCCAGTCCTCGTCGTGCCGTCGCTGATCAACCGTGCGTACATCCTCGACTTGATGCCGGAGCGCAGCCTGCTCGGCGCCCTGATGTCGCAGGGCGTGCGGCCGCTGCTGGTCGACTGGGACGCGCCGGGCCAAATCGAGCGCAGCTTCGATCTTTCGGCCTATGTCGCCGGTCGCCTGGAGCAGGCTTTCGAGGCGGCCGCGGATTTAGCAGGGGCACCGCTCATCGTCATGGGCTACTGCATGGGCGGGCTGCTGGCGCTGGCCCTCGCCTTGCGTCGCCAGCGCGAGGTCTCGGGCCTGGTCCTGCTGGCGACACCGTGGGACTTCCAGGCGGGCGATGCCACGGGCTCGGCCCTGCTGGGCGCCTTCGCCGCGCCGCTCGAGGCAGCCTATGCACCGATCGGGCAGATCCCGACAGACATCCTGCAGAGCCTCTTCACCATCGTCGACCCGGCGCTCGCGATCCGGAAGTTTACCCGCTTCGCGCGGCTCGATCCCGCATCCGCCGAGGCGATCCGCTTCGTGGCGACGGAGGACTGGCTCAACGACGGCGTGCCGCTGGCGATGCCGGTCGCACAGGAATGCCTGGCCGGCTGGTACGGCGAGAGCCGCCCGGCCAAAGGCGAATGGCGGATTGCCGGGCGTGCCGTCCTGCCCGAGCGCTTCGCCAAGCCGGCTTTGGTCGTGCTGCCCGCACGCGACCGGCTCGTGCCGCCGGCTTCCGCGACAGCGCTTGCGGCCCGGCTCCCGCGGGTCGAGGTGCTGAAGCCTGATCTCGGGCATATCGGGATCGTGACCGGCGGCGGTGCCGCGAAGACAGTCTGGACGCCGGTGGCAGACTGGATCGCCGCGCGCTGACGGGCGGCGCTTCGTGGCGTGGAGAGGCCATGATATCGTCCCGCTGCCCCGAGCCAGGAGGAAATCGATGCTGGTCACGACCACGGAGAACGTCGCCGGGCACCGCACTGTCACGAGTCTCGGCCAGTGCTACGGCGTCGTCGTGCGCAGCCGGGGCATCGGCGGCAATATCATCGCCGGGCTGCGCTCGATCGTCGGCGGCGAGATCCACGAATACACGCAGCTCCTCGAGGAAACGCGCCGCCAAGCCATCGACCGCATGGTGCAGAACGCCACGATCATGGGCGCCAATGCCGTCGTGATGATGCGCTTCGACTCCTCCGAGATCGGCCAGACCATGAGCGAGATCGTCGCCTACGGCACGGCCGTGAAGATCGAGCCGGTCGGCGGGTAACGCCGATGCTCCGGACAGTCGTGTTCGGGATCGGCGTCGTGTTCGTCGTCGCCGCGATCCTGCTGCTCGCGGCGGGTTGCCCGCCCTTTGCGATCTGGTTGGGCATCCTCGGCCTGATGATGGCGGGCGGCATCCTGGTCGAGCGGGTCTACTACCAGCGGCTCGCGGCCGCCCGCCCCGGGCCCGGTTGGAGCGATACGGGCGAGCGTTTCGTCGATCCGACGAGCGGCCAGCGGGTCGCCGTGTTCCACAACCCGGCCACCGGCGAACGGCGCTACGTCGAGGATCACGGTTGAGGGGGGCGGAGAGACCCCCACCCAACCCTCCCCCGCAAGCGGGAGAGGGCTCGTTTCTCCCTCTCCCGCGGAGCGGGGGAGGGGCTGGGTGGGGGTGCCTGATCGTGATCGCTGCCTCCACTTTTCCCCATCTCGCCGACGCCGCCTCGCTCGATATGGGGCCGGTCAAGCTCGACGCCGGCGGCACGGCGATGCTGGGCGGCTCGGTCTTCGCCGGCGACGACACGAACCCGGGCCAGGCGGCGTACGGCCGCGATCAGGCCGGGTTCGAGGCCTACCTGTTGGGCCGGGTGTCGGTCGAGGCGCAGCTCGACGCCGATACCAGCCTCGGCGTCTTCGTCCGCGCCCGCATCTACCGGTCGCCCGGCGAGCGCTCCGACGTTCTGCCCGATGCCGACGAGGTGGTGAAGGACGCCTATCTCCGCCTGCGCACCGGCACGGCCGGCGAGTTCCGCCTCGGCTGGCAGGCCGATGTCCGGCAGAACGAGGCGTTCTTCGCCCCGCAGGTCTGCGACTGCTTCGACGGGTTCTACGGCACCAACTCGCCCGAGGTGACGCCGATGCACGGGCCGGTGCCGGCCAACAGCACGGGCGCCGATCTCGACGAGCGGACGCCGAAGCTCGCCTGGTACAGCCCGTCCTGGAACGGGTTCCGCATGGCGGCAAGCTACGGGCCGGGCGACACGCACGGCCGGCGCATCGACGGCAAGCTCGACTTGCTCGGGCAGTCCTATCTCCTGCCCGATGGCGGCGTGACCACCGATCCGCGCGACGACAGGCTGCGCGACGCCTGGTCGACCATCGCCGTATGGAGCGGCAGCGCGGACGAGATCAGCCTCGGCTTCGAAGCCGGCGCAAGCGGCGCCCAGCGGACCGGCCCGCTGGTCGTCACCGGCGAAAGCGACCAGGGGCCGTTCGTCTGGGGCGGCGGGTTCAGCCTCGGCTATGCCGCCTGGAAGTTCGGCGCCGCCTTCGAGCAGCAGAACTTCATCGATCTCGAAGGCGTCTACGGCGCCGCCGCCTACCGGCTGGCACCAGGCGGCGCCACGCTCTTCCAGCTGCCGGCGACCAACGGCATCGTCAACCGGACCTTCGATATCGGCGTCACCTGGTCGATCGGGCCAGTCACCACCGGGATCGCCTGGTCGCGCGGGGTCTACGAGGGGTTGGCCGACCCGGCCGACATCAAGCATGCCGCGGCCAACGACATCGTTTTCACCGGCGCGCAGTACAAGTTCGAGGAGTGGGGGAGCGTGCTGGCGGGGCTGCAATGGAATCACTACGACCCCGGCGGGAGCGGCCATCCGCTGCCCGCGGCGGCCGGGCTCAACGCCGTCTACGGCGGCATCGACCCAACATTGAACATCTGGGACAAGGGCTACGACGGCGTTGCCCTGATCCTCGGCGTCGCGGCGCGGTTCTGATGACGATCGCCGACAATCTCGCCGCCGTTCGGGAAACGATCGCCACGGCTTGCGGCAAAGCCGGACGGTCCGTGGACGCCGTCACCCTCCTCGCAGTGGCCAAGCTCAAGCCCGAGAGCGACGTCGCGGCGGCGCTCGCCGCCGGTCAGCGAGTCTTCGGCGAGAACCGGGTGCAGGAAGCGGCCGGCAAGTATCCCGGGTTTCGCGAGCGCTGGCCGGATCTGGAGCTGCACCTGATCGGCCCGCTGCAGACCAACAAGGCGCGCGATGCGGTGCGCCTCTTCGACGTCATCGAGACGGTCGACCGGCCGCGCTTAGCCGAGGTGCTCGCCGCGGAGCTAAAACGCCTCGACGTCCGCACACGCCGGCTGCTGATCCAGGTGAACACCGGCGAGGAACCGCAGAAGGCCGGCGTGCTGCCGGCGGAGGCAGACGGGTTCATCCGCGATTGCATCGATCGGCTGAAGCTGCCGGTCACCGGGCTGATGTGCATCCCGCCGGCGGATGACGAGCCGTCCCTCCATTTCGCGCTCCTTCGCGAGATGGCGAAGCGCCACGGGCTCAAAGAGCTCAGCATCGGTATGAGCGGCGATTTCGAGATCGCCATCGGCCAGGGCGCGACGCTGGTCCGCGTGGGGACGGCGATCTTCGGCGAGCGGGCCTGACTCGGGAGTCGCTCAGCGCGAGGCCGGGCCGTCCGCAGCAGCATGCTGCGCCAGATAGCCGCCAAGATCCTGACCGCTCCGCTCTCCCGGATAAGGCGTTCCCATCACGCCTTCCCATTGGATCCGGTTGAAGAGATCGGCGGGCACGCGGTCTTCAGCCGAGAAGTCGAAGCCGCGGGTCTGTTCCGCCCACCACGCCGCCGAATGACGCGGCGCGAAGGGCGCCGCATCCGCCCAGCGGATCGACCGGTCGGCCGCGGCGGCCGTGCCTTGAAGCGCGGAGGATGCGACCGCCTGATAGGTCCAGTCCTTCTGGGCGAGATCGAAGATCTCGGTCATCGGCCGCTGATGGGCGTCGATGAGATTGAGGTGGTCGGTGCCGAGAATGTCCTCGATGGTGCGAAGCATGTTCACCGTCGAGTAGCGCTGGCTGACCACGCGGTGCTGGCGGACATAGGGGCCGGCGACGTAGGCCGTGCTGCGATGAGCGTCGACGTGGTCGGGGCCGGCCTGGGCATCGTCCTCCAGCACGAAGATCAGCGTGTTGGACTTGTAGGGGCTGTTCGCGACGGCCTGGATCAGCCTGCCGACCGAGTAGTCGTTGTCGGCCTGCTGCAGCTCCGGCGTGTTGATGCCGCCGATGGCGGTGCCGAAATTGCCGGTATGGTCGTGCATCAGCCGAACCAGCGACAGGGCCGGCAGCTGGCCGTCGGCGACGAACTGATCGAACTCGCGTTCCCATTCCTGCTCGCGGTCGATGTCGGGATAGGCGTTGTCGAAGCCGCGGAAATAGATGTCGGTCCGTCCGATCAGGTCGGGCGACATGGCGAAGGCCATCTGGACTCCGTCCGCGAAGGGCGTCGGATCGAGCGGGATGAAGGGCGGCACAGTGCCGTAGCGGCCGCCGTCGATGAAGAAGCCGTAATTGCGCACGGCGAGGCCGGCCCGCAGGGCGGCGTCCCAGATGTAGCCCTGCTGCGGCACGTTGCCGCCCGGCCCGTCCGCCGCCGCGTCGTCGTTCGAGCCCGGCAGCACGTCCGACGGAAGACCCGGCAGGCCGAACGCTCCCAGCTCCTCGCTCAGCAGGAGATTGTAGAGCGGCTCGGCCGCTTCGCGCCCGGCGAGCGTCGGTATGCCGACCATGATGTCGCGGTTGTAGCCCTCCGCATCGTACGGGGCGCCGCGGCCACCGCCATTCGGGCTGCTCGCGTAGTTCAGCGGGATGGTCTTGGTCGCCATGTCGGTCTCGCGGCCCTCGGTGCTCCAGTGCCAGCCGTCGCCGCTGACCTCGCCGGAGCAGAAGAAATTGTCGAGCGTCACGAACTGCTCCGATAGGCGGTGGAAATTCGGCGTCAGCGTGCGGCCGTAGAGCGCCAGCGCGGAATCGCCGTTCGACCCATTCCCGAGATCGCCCAGTACCTGATCGAAGGTGCGGTTCTCCTTGATGATGTAGATAACGTGGCCGATGCGCTGACGGAGCGCCGCCATCACCCGCTCGTCCTCCCGATTCGGCTGCAGCCGCCAGAAATTGTTGGCGGCGACCGTGCGCGTCAGCTCGGCCAGATCCCACCATGACGGGGTGGGCAGGGTGAGCAATCCGCCCTGCTCCAGCTGATAGACATACTGGTTGGCCGAGTTGGGCGCGGCACCCGTATTGTCACCCGGATTGAGCGGGTTGGGACCCGGAACGCTCTTGCCGTTGACGACATAGAGCGTGCGCCCATCCGCGCCGACGCTAACCGAATTCGGATACCAGCCGGTCGGCACCAGGCCGACGACCGCGTGCGGCTGATGCGGGCCGACGGCGATGACGGCGAGCGCGTTCGAGCCGCCTTCCGTGACATAGAGCGTGCCACCGTCGGGTGACTGGGCGAGCCCGTTCGGCGCGGCGCCGGGATAGCGCTCGCCGAGCAGGAGGCCGGGCGGGGCCACGGCGCCGATCTCCTCGCGCACGGTGTTGCTGGCGGTATCGATCAGCGCCACCGTGTCGCTGTTGTCCTGGGCGACGAACAGCGTCGACTGGGCGGCATCGTTGCTGAGCAGCAGGCTGTTCGGATTGCCCGGCAGCGCGATCCGCGTGATCAGCATCGGCGCGCCGCCCGAGGTCACCTGCGAAATGTCGAGCACGTCGATCTCGCGGTCGCGGATGCTGGAGACGTAGACGATGCCCTCGTCCTTCACGGCGACGCCGAAGGGCGTCTCGCCGCCGGCAATGCCGTGGCCGCCGGCGGGCGTCGTGTTGTAGGGACGCAGGTCGTAATTGGGCACCAGCACGGTGCCGGTCGTCGTGTCGATGACCGAGATGCTGTCGTTGTAGATGTTCGCCGCGACCAGCAGCCGCCCGCTCTGCGACAGCGCCAGCCCGGCCACGGTCGGCGCCTGCTCGAAGCCGATCCCCGCGACATGGCCGAGCGCGATGGTCGAACTCAACGACCATGCGCTGCCCGTCGGGTTGGTATAGGCGTAGACCCGGTCGTCGACGCCGCCCGAGACATAGAACGTCTTGCCGTCGGGCGCGAAGGCGAGCCCGACGAAGCTGTTCGGCACCTGGATGACCTGGGCGACCCGCGGCGCGGCGCCGTAGCGCCCCTGGAGCTGGTAGACGAACACGTACTCGTTCGAGGCCGAGGGCTCGAGGCTGCCCGCGCTGGCGCCGGTTGAGTAGTTCAGGTTGTTGTAGCCGCTCGTCATCACAAGCAGCGTCTTGCCGTCCGGGCTGACCGCCGTCTTCACGGCCTCGCCTGCCCGGTACCGCGGGTGATCCGGCAACCCTGGATCGAGCGTTGTGAACACGGATCCGGAGGCCGCCATCGGCGTGATCACCTGGCCGGACGGCAGCAGGCCACGCGGAGCCCTGTCGTCATCGTCGTGATCCTCGCTCAGTGCGCAGGCCGGCAACGCGACGAGCAGCATCGCGCCGATGAGCGTAACGCGTAATGAACGGAACGATGACAGCGACATGCCGTTGCACTCCAGATTGCACGCCGCGAAGAAAATCGCGACGAATTGGATCGGATCTGTAGCGCACTGATCGGAACATGACTTCCGGTCGTCGGCAGTGACGGCACTGTGATATTTGAATGACACGCAACGGTGACAGTCATGCACCGCCGCAATCGACAAATCTGTGGCCTTACCCGGCCGCCTGCGCCTTGGCCCAGGAGTCGCGGAGGCTGACGGTACGGTTGAAAACGAGGCCGTCGGCGGTATCGCGGCAGAAATAGCCCTGGCGCTCGAACTGCACCGCCTCGCCGGCCGGCGCGGCGGCGAGCGCCGGCTCGACGAGGACGCCGGTGATGATCTCCACCGAGTTCGGGTTGAGGTCGTCGAAGAAGTCGCCGCCGGCGCCCGGATCGGGGCGCGTGAAGAGCGGGCTGTAGAGCCGCACCTCGGCCGGCACGGCATCGGCCGCCGCAACCCAGTGCAGCGTCGCCTGGACCTTGCGGCCGTCGGGCGAATTGCCGCCGCGGCTGGCCGGATCGTAGGTGCAGCGCAGCTCGACCACCTCGCCCGACGCGTCCTTCACCACCTCGCGGCAGGTCACGAAATAAGCGTAGCGCAACCGCACCTCGCGGCCGGGCGCCAGACGGAAGAACTTCTTGGGCGGATCCTCCATGAAGTCGTCGCGCTCGACATAGATCTCGCGGCCGAAGGTCACTTTCCGGACGCCGGCTTCGGGATCGTCGGGATGGTTGACGGCGTCGAGCGCCTCCGTTTCGCCCTCGGGATAGTTCTCGATGACGACCTTCAAGGGCCGCAGCACCGCCATGCGGCGCTGCGCGGTGCGGTTGAGCACATCGCGGACGGCGTGCTCGAACATGGCGAGGTCGACGACGCTCGCGGCGCGCGCGATGCCGGCCCGGCGCACGAACTCGCGGACCGCCGCCGGCGGCACGCCGCGGCGCCGCAGCGCCGCCAGGGTCGGCATGCGGGGATCGTCCCAGCCGTCGACCGTGCCGCGCCGCACCAATTCGGTGAGAAAGCGCTTCGACAGCACCGTGTAGCCGATATTGAGCCGTGCGAACTCGTATTGCCGCGGCCGCGACGGGACCGGCAGATTGTCGAGCAGCCAGTCGTAGAGCGGTCGGTGGTCCTCGAACTCGAGCGTGCAGATCGAGTGGGTCACATGCTCGAGCGCATCCGACTGGCCGTGCGCGAAATCGTAGGTCGGGTAGATCTTCCAGGCCGTGCCGGTGCGTGGGTGCTCGGCATGGAGAATGCGGTAGAGCACCGGGTCGCGCAGGTTGATGTTGCCGGCGGCCATGTCGATCTTGGCCCGCAGCACGCGCGCGCCGTTCGGGAACTCGCCGGCCTTCATGCGGCGGAAGAGGTCAAGATTCTCCTCGGGCGAACGGTTGCGGAACGGGCTGTCGGTTCCAGGCTCGGTCAGCGTGCCGCGGCTCGCGCGGATCGCGTCGGCCGACTGGTCGTCGACATAGGCCTTGCCGGCGCCGATCAGATGCTCGGCCCAGCCGTAGAGCTGCTCGAAATAGTCCGACGCATGATAGAGGTGGCGGCCCCAATCGAAGCCGAGCCAGCGCACGTCGCGCTCGATGGCATCGATATATTCCTGCTCCTCCTTGGTCGGATTGGTGTCGTCGAAGCGCAGGTTGCAATGGCCGCCGAACTCTTCGGCGATGCCGAAGTTCAGGCAAATCGACTTGGCGTGGCCGATATGCAGGTAGCCGTTCGGCTCCGGCGGAAAGCGCGTGACCACGCTCTTGTGCCGGCCCGATGCAAGGTCCGCGCGCACGATGTCGCGGATAAAATCCTGCCCGGCTTCGCGTGCTGCGGTTTCGGTCACTGCCATTGAGCTCATTCATTCCGTATTAAGCGCGGCCATATGGCCGCCGGCGCGCATCGGTCGGCGGCTTGAACTCTGCCGTGCCCCGGATTGAACAACTTGGCACGCGGGGTCAAGTCCGCAACGGGCCTCATCCACTCCGCACCTATCTGTGCTACACGGGCGCGCGCCTGCGCGGAAAGAAAAGA